>NZ_JBFPFM010000037.1:0-32024 GCF_047977705.1 Curtobacterium sp. LFS084 | reverse complement strand
GTCCAGTTCGACGCGGCGACACCGCAGCGGTCCTTGCTGATGCTGGCGCCGACCGTGCCGGCAGTGGTCTGGCCGAGGTACAGGCAGTACCCGAACGACGCACCACCCGCGCCTCCCGTCCGACGCGGCGCACCACCGGATCCGCGAGCGCGACCGCGGTCGACGCAGGCCGCGCACCGGGCACGCGCGCACCGCACCTCGCGCGCCCGCGCCTCAGCGCTCGACGACCGTGGACTGCCGCACGACGAGCTCGGGCGTGAACTCCACGTGCAGCTGGTCCGTGCCCTGCCCCTGGTCGACCTGGGCCACGAGCAGCTCGATCGCCCTCCGGCCGAGGTCCTGCGCCGGCTGCCGCACCGAGGTGAGCGGGACGACCGCGGCCTCGGCGAAGGCGATGTCGTCGTACCCGACGATCGCGATCTCCTCCGGCACCCGGATCGACCCGCGCATGATGAAGGCCTGCTCGAGGCCGACGGCGAGCAGGTCGTTCGCGGCGAACACCGCGTCCGGACGTTCGGTGGCCGGTCGAGCCTGGATCTCCTCGCCGACGCGTCGGCCCTCGAGGACGGACAGCGACGTGGTCGGGATCACCTCGAGTGCCGCACCCGCCGCCTCGGCGGCCGCGACCGCGCCGGTGTGGCGGTCGGTGACCTGCCGGATGCCGAACGGGCCACCGACGAAGGCGATCCGGCGGCGCCCGATGGCGGTGAGGTGCTCGACGGCGATGCGGCCCCCGGCGACGTCGTCGACCGACACCGAGGCGAAGTGCTCGTCGTCGGCCCGGCGGTCCACGAGCACCACGGCGGTGCCCTGGTCGCGCAGCCGTTCGAGCCGGCTGAGGTCGTCCCCGGCGGGGGAGATGAGGAGTCCGGCGACGCGACGCTCCTCGAACAGCTCGACGTAGGTGTGTTCGCGGTCGACCGACTCGTCGGAGTTGCCGACGAGGACCGCGAGGCCACGCTGCATCGCCGCGTCCTCGGCGCCGCGGGCGACGTCGGTGAAGAACGGGTTGCCGCCGTCGAGGACGATGAGCCCGACGGTCGAACTGCGGCCGGCCCGGAGCTGCCGCGCGGAGTCGTTGCGGACGAAGCCGAGCTCGGCGATCGCGGACTGCACGCGTTCGACGGTCCCGGGGGCGACCTTGTCGGGGCGGTTCAGCACGTTCGAGACGGTGCCGAGGGACACACCGGCGAGCGCTGCGACGTCCCGAACGCTCACTGCCATGGGGTCATCCTGACATCGGGGCGGGCGTTCCGGTGGAGCGACTTGCCCTCCGACCGAACGGCGAGTACCGTCTCCGCAGCACCGTTGAAACGATTCACAGTCGAACACGCGAACGGAGGACCAATGGCGGTCCGTATCGGAGCCCGGAACACCACGGGCTGGAAGGCGACCATCTCGGTTGCCATGTCGAACTACATCGAGTCCGGGTCGATCATCGCGATCGCCACGAGCCTCAGCCTCTGGCAGGCGCAGTTCCACGTCGGCGACCTGCAGGTCGGGCTCCTCGCGAGCCTGTCCGCGAACGCGTTCGGCGCCGCTGCCGGCGCGATCATCGGCGGCCCGCTGTGCGACCGCTACGGCCGGAAGTTCATCTACACCTACGACCTGCTGCTCTACATGCTCGGCATCCTGCTCGCCGTGTTCGCCGGCAGCTACGGAATACTCCTCGTCGGTTTCATCCTCACCGGCATCGCCGTCGGCGCCGGAGTCCCCGCGAGCTGGACCTACATTGCCGAGCAGGCGCCCGCCGACAAGCGCGCCGCCCACGTCGGCACGGCGCAGCTCGCGTGGTCGATCGGCCCGATGGTCGGCTTCGCCCTCGCCATCGCCGCGGCCCCGCTCGGACTGCTCGGCAGCCGATTGATCTTCGCGCACCTGTTCGTCGTCGCCGCGATCGTGTGGTGGCTGCGACGCGGCCTGCCCGAGTCCACGATCTGGAAGGACGAGCGCGCGGCCACCGGCTCCGCGAACTTCTTCCACGGCTTCGGCCAGCTGTTCAGCCGGCGCGGGAACCTCACCGCGATGCTGTTCCTGTTCGGCGTCTACGCGCTCTGGAACACCGTCGCCGGACAGGCCGGGATCTTCCAGCCACGCGTCTACTCGGCCACCGGCGTGACGAGCGTCACCGAGCAGTACGGGCTGCAGATCCTCGTGTGGGGCTGCACCGTCGCCGCGACGTACTTCGGCTTCATGCGCTTCGCCGACCGGATGAGCCGTCGGCTGCTCTACGCGATCGGCGCCGCGCTCGCGGTCGTCGCCTGGGCCGTCCTCATCTACGCCCCCGCGACCCTCGGCACGCTGCTGTTCTTCGCGATCGCCTGGGGCATCTCCTCGGGCATCGGCGCGCAGGCGTTCTACGGCCTCTGGACGAGCGAGCTGTTCGCCACCCGGTACCGTGCGAGTGCGCAGGGCGTCCTGTTCCTGGCCGCCCGCGTCATGGTCGGCCTGCTGAGCATCTGGTTCCCGCTCCTGCTCGCCGACATCGGGCTCCGCGCGCTCGGCGGGCTCATCCTCGGGCTGCTCGCGCTGTCGTTCCTGGTCGGCACGATCTGGGCGCCGAGGACGCAGGGCAAGACCCTCGAGGAGATCGAGGCCGAACGGTACGGCACCGTCACCAGCGCGACCGGCACGGTCCGCACCCCCGAGGAGCACGCCGCGCGCCAGCAGGCGCTGCGGGGTGCGCGAGCCGGGCGGACGCCCCGGTGAGCGACGCGGACCAGCGTGATCCGCGCCTCCTGGACGGTCCTGGAGGCGCGGATCACGTGACCCGCGTCTGCTTCCGCCTGCAGGTGGGGACCGCGCACCTCGACGCCTACCGCGAGCGGCACGCCGCGGTCTGGCCCGCGATGCTCCGGGCGATCGCGACCGCGGGACGGCGGAACTACTCGCTGTTCCTCGACGACGACGGCCTGCTCATCGGCTACTACGAGACGGACTCGGTGGCCGATGCCGACGCGTCGCTCGCCGCGTCCGAGGTGGCGGCCGCGTGGGAGGCGCACATGCAGCAGCTGTTCGACGGCACCACCGGTCGGGCGGACCAGACGGCGCGGGTCCTGCCCGAGGTCTTCAACCTCGAGGACCAGCTCGCGGCCGCCGCCGACTGAACGCTCCGCGAACGTCCACGGACCGTCCAGTCGCCAGATCGACGCCGTGGCTAGCGTGGGGCCATGCAGCCGCCCGCAGCCGGGACCCTCCGCGTCCTCCACCTCTCCGACACCCACCTCACGGGCGACGGCACCCTGCACCAGGGGTCCGTCGACACGACCGCCGCGCTCCAGGGGGTGCTCGCACGCGCCGACGGCGTCCCGGGGGTCGGGCTCGTGGTGGTCTCCGGCGACGTCTCCGAGGACGGGTCCCCGGAGTCGTACGCCGCCGTCGTCGAACGCGTCGGCGGCTGGGCGGGGCGCCACGGTGCGGCGCTCGTCACCGTGCCGGGCAACCACGACCTCCGCGAGGGGTTCCGCCAGGTCCTCGCGAACGGGCACGTCCTCGGCGAGGGCGGCCGGCCGCTCATGCACACGATGGAACACCACCCGCCGACCGTGCCGGTCGCCGGGCAGTCCCTCGTCGCCGGGCGCCGGATCGTCACCGTGGACACGAGTGTCCCCGGCGCCGGGTACGGCGAGATCGCCGAGCCGTCGCTCGAGCGACTCCGTGCTGCCCTCGCCGGCGACCACGCTCCGCACGGCACCGTCGTCGTCCTGCACCACCCGCCGCTGCCGGCACCGACCGCACTGCACGACGCCCTGCGGCTCCGCAACCCCGGGGCGCTCGCCGACGTGATCCGCGGCTCGGACGTCCGGGTCGTGCTCGCCGGGCACTACCACCACCACTTCGCCGGGTCCCTCGCGGGCGTCCCGGTGCTCGTGGCCCCCGGCGTCGCGAACGACACCGACGTCACCGGCCCCTACGAGGAGGAGTCGGCGTACGTCGACGCCGGCGCGCTCGTCGTCGACCTCGCCGAGGACGGGTCCGTCTGGTCGACGCCGATCCGGGTGCCGCGGCCCGACGCCGACCCGCTCGCCTTCGCGCTCGACGCGGACACCGTGACGCGCGTCATCGAGGCGTCCACCGGGCGGTAGGCGCACCGGCCGACGCACGGGGGACGTCCAGCGACCTCGCATTCGGGTCGCAGTCGGGAACTCCGAGTAGGAGAGGTGTCACACCTGGAGTGAAGGAGTACCCATGCGGATCGGCAGCGCAGTGCAGTACGACCGGTACGGCGACTTCGACGTCGTCGAACTCGTCCCGCAGGAGCGACCAGACGCGGGTCCCGGCGAGGTCGTCGTCGAGATCGTCGCGGCGGGGCTCAACCACATCGAGCGGTTCCTCCGCGAGGGCAAGCTCCGCGACCACATCGAGCTCGACTTCCCGGGACGACAGGGCGTCGACTTCGCCGGCATCGTCCGGGCCCGCGGTGAAGGGGTCAAGGACCTCCGGGTCGGCGACGAGGTGATGGGGCACGCGCCGAACGGCGGGTCGCACGCCACCTGGCTCGCCGTCCCGCGCAGCGCCGTCATCAAGAAGCCGGAGCACGTCGGCTGGGAGGTCGCCGGCGGCCTCTACCTCGCCGGCTGCACCGCTGTCTCGGTCGTCCGCGGCCTGAAGCTCGGCCCCCAGGACACGGTGGTGATCACCGCGGCGGCCGGCGGCGTCGGACACATCGAGTGCCAGCTCGCGCACGACGCCGGCGCCACCGTCATCTCGCTCGGCAGCGCACGCAACCACGACTACCTGCGCCAGATCGGCACCCTCCCCGTCGTGTACGGCGAGGGCGAGGAGGAGCGCATCCGCGCCATCGCCGACGGCCGTCCGATCACGGCGTTCATCGACAACCACGGCGAGAGCCGGGCCGAGGAGCTCGCGGAGCGTCTCGGCGTCGCACCGGGGCGGTTCGTGTCGTCCGAGGCACGACGTGACATCGAGATCCGGTTCCTGCGGGCCCCGGCCGACGACGAGGAGCCGCGCGAGCTCCTGACGCTCCTGGCCAAGGCCGTGCAGGACCGACGCGTGCAGGTGCTCATCTCGGGGTTCTACCCGTTCGAGTACATCGTCGAGGCCTACGAGGACCTCGCCGAGATGAAGTCCCGCGGCAAGGTGGTCATCGGCATGCAGACCGTCGAGACCGGCGCACGGATGGACTGGTACCGGTCGGAGAAGGCCCGGGACCTGCGCGACCGGTACGCCGACGCGCGGGGGAGCGACACGGAGACCATGGCGGGCGGCTCCACGAGCTGACCCAGCCATCGACGAGCGGAGCGGCCGCGGCGCAGTGCGCCGCGGCCGTCGTCAGCTCAGGACGTCCTTCGTGGCGAAGCGGCTGTACGCCAGCGCGCCGAAGACCACGACGTAGCCGAGCTGCAGCAGGGCGTTCGAGCCGAAGGAGTCGAACGCGATCGGGTCGCGCAGCAGGTCCCCGAAGCCGAGCCACTGGTGCGAGAACAGGTACGGGTGCAGCCAGTCGAGCTGCGGCAGCTGGTCGAGCACCTGGGACGCGCCGGCGAGCACGACCGTCGCCGCCATCGCGCCGACGGGCACGGTGGTCAGGGTGGACGCGAAGAGCCCGATCGCCGACAACCCGAGCATCGACAGCGTCACGTACAGCGCCAGCAGCAGCGCGCGTCCGGCGTAGGACCAGCCGTCCACCTGCGTGCCCGACAGCAGCGTGACCGGACCGATCGGGAACAGCACGGCACCGATCGCGGCGCCGACCACCACGATGAGGAGCGTCGCCGCGAGGCAGAAGGCCACCGCGCCGACGTACTTGACGAGGATGAAGCGCACCCGGCCGGTCGGGGCCACGAGCAGGTAGCGGATGGTGCCGTGGCTCGCCTCGCCCGCGACGGTGTCGCCCGCGACGACCCCCACGGTGAGCGGCAGGAACAGTGGGATCGACACGGTCAGGGCCGTGAACGCCACGAACAGTCCGTTGTTCGTGATGTCGCCGAGGAACGCCGGACCGCCCGAGTCCCGCCCGGTCGTGATCCTGACCGCGACCGCGATGAGGATCGGCACGAGTGCGAGCGCCCCGAGCATCGCCCAGGTGCGACGGCGTCGGAAGACCAGGGCGAGTTCGGACCCGAGCAGCGCGAACGGGCGCTGGCGGGGACGCGGGGTGTCGCGCGCGTCGGGGGTCGCTGACCCGGCGGTGGACACGGTGACGGCGTCAGGCAGCGACATCGAAGCCCTCTCCGGTGAGGGCGACGAACAGGTCCTCGAGGGTGCCGCCGCCGACGGTCAGCCCGCGGACCCGGACGTCCGCGCGGACGAGCTCGGTCGTGATGGTCTCCGGCAGGACCTCGTGCGGCAGGTCGGCGACGAGGACGTCGGCTCCGCCCTCGTGCCGCGGGGTCAGGCCGAGGCGGATCAGCACGGTGCCGGCCTGCCCGAGGTCCGGCGTGCGGACCGTGACCGTCCGGGCTCCGGCGGCGCGGAGTTCGTCGAGCGGACCCTGCGCGACGATCTTCCCGGTGCGCATCACCGCGGCGTGGGTGCAGACCTGCTCGATCTCGGCCAGCAGGTGGCTCGACACGAACACCGTCGTGCCGTCGTCCGCGAGGGACCGGATGAGGTTCCGGACCTCGCGCGTGCCCTGCGGGTCGAGGCCGTTCGTGGGCTCGTCGAGCACGAGCAGGTCGCGCGGGGCGAGCAGCGCGTTCGCGAGGCCGAGACGCTGCTTCATGCCGAGCGAGTACGCGTGTGCCTTCTTGCCCGCGGCGTGCGCGAGCCCGACGCGGTCGAGTGCGCTCGCGACGCGGTCCTTCCGGGTCCGCGGGTCCGACGTGGGGTCGGCCGCGTCGAACCGGAACAGGTTCGCGCGCCCGGACAGGTACGGGTAGAACGCCGGTCCCTCGACGAGCGCGCCGACCCGCGGCAGGACGTCGTGCAGGGCCCCCGGCATCGGTCGGCCGAGCAGCTCGATCGTGCCGTCCGTCGCGCTCGAGAGGCCGAGGAGCATGCGGATCGTCGTCGTCTTGCCGGAGCCGTTCGGCCCGAGGAAGCCGAACACCGAACCGCGCGGCACGGCGAGGTCGATCCCGTCCACCGCCCGCTGCCTGCGGAAGACCTTCGTCAGCCCGGTGGTGCGGATGGCGAGGGCCGCGTCGGACGTGCTCACTCGGCTGCGGCGACCAGTGCCGACACCGGGACCGCGCCCGCGAGGACCCGGCCGTCGTCGGTGAGGTAGACCGACACGAGTGAGGTCTGCACCGCGCGGCCGCCGTCGACCGATCGGGTCAGCTGGTCGAGCAGACCGGCCTGGTCGGCACCGAGCGCGGACTCGTCGACAGTGCCCTTCGGCAGCTCGGCGATGGCGCTCCAGCCCGTGCCGGTGACCGTCGGCTCGTCGCCCGGACGCCCGTGCCGGTGCTGCGCGCCCTCGTCGTGGGCTGTGGCGTCGGAGAGGTCCTTCGTCTCGACGGTCGCGTTCGCCGGCGGCGTGAAGTCGAACAGCCGCGCGGCCGGTGCGCCGTACTGCAGGCTCGTGAAGCCGACCTCGACGGCGGGGTCGCTCTGGCCCTTCGCCGCGATCGTGGCGCGGAGCGGTAGCCCGGTCTGCTGGTCGACCGCCAGGCGGACGGACCCGACGAGCGTGCCGGACGACTTCGGCGTGAGGGTGATCTGCCACGCGTCGTGCCCGGCGACCCGGACCTCGGTCGGCTTCGAGACGGTGGTGCTCGGCGTGATCGCGTCGATCGCCTGCTTCGCGACGTCGGCCGGCGTCATCGTGCCGGACTGCGGCGCCTGGGCGTCCTTCGGCAGGGTGACGTGCGTCGCCGTGCGCTCCTTCGAGTCCCAGGTCCAGACGTCGGTCCCGTTCCGGACGAGGTCCTGCTCGGCGAGCTGCTGCGTCAGCTGGACGCGCTGCTTGGACGCGCCGTCGACGTAGACGCGGGCGGTGTGCGACGAGGTCAGGAGTCCGAGGGCGTCCGAGGCGTCGCCCTCGAGCGAGGAACCGCCGGACCCGGTGGGGAGCTCGGGCAGCCCGAGGTCGCTCGTCTGCACGAGCTTGCCGGAGTACTTCGCGTCGGAGGACCCCGCGATGCTGGCGATGACGTCCGCCGCGCTCGGGTTCGTCCCCGCGACCGGGTCGCTCGACGCGTTCGCGATCATCGGTGCGGCGACGGCGCCGGCGACGACGACCGGTGCGATGACGGCGGGCAGCCAGGCTGACTTCTTCATCGGTTTCCCCTCGGTGGTTCGTGTGGGACGGCAGCACCGTACGTCCGGCAACCGACAGAACGCTGGGGGCGCTGCGACCTCCCTAGAATCGGTGCGCGGACGCGGTTCCGTGCGCGACGGCGAAGGAGACGGCATGCGGGCGGTGCTCGGACTGGACATCGGCACGTCGAGCACGAAGGCACTGCTCGCCCGGCTGGACGGGACGGTCCTCGCCGAAGCGAGCCGACGGCACGACGTCGACCGCCCGGAGCAGGGACTCGTCGAGATGGACGGCGACTCGTGGTGGACGGAGTCCACGACGCTGACACGCGAACTGCTCGCTGCGGTGCCCGACGCCGAGGTCGCGGCCGTCGGCGTGAGCGGGATCGGACCGTGCGTCCTGCTGACCGACGAGGACGACCGTCCGCTGCGGCCCGCAGTCCTGTACGGCGTGGACACGCGCACTGCGGACATGCTCCCCGGCGTGACGGCGGAGCTCGGTGGCGTCGACGTCGTGCGGGCACGGTGCGGCAGCGCCCTGAGCACCCAGGCGGCCGGTGTGAAGCTCGCCTGGCTGGCGCGGAACGAGCCGTCCACGTGGTCACGGGCCGCCCGGTTCACGATGCCGTCCTCCCGCGTGGTCGGACTGCTGACCGGCGAGTACGTGCTCGACCACCACTCGGCGAGCCAGACCACGCCGCTGTACGACGTGCACGAGAACCGCTGGATCCCCGAGTGGTGCGAGCAGCTCGCGCCAGGGCTCTCGATGCCACGCCTGGTGTGGTCGGGTGACCGGGCCGGAGTCGTGACGGCCGAGGCGGCCGCGGCCACGGGCCTCCCGGCCGGCATCCCGGTGACCGCTGGTGCGATCGACGCATGGGCCGAGGGCGTGAGCGTCGGCGAGACCGTGCCCGGGCGCATGTTCCTGCAGTACGGGACCACCATGTTCATGATCGCGCCGACGGCCGAGGCGATCGCGGTGCCCGGGATGTGGACGACGGTCGGAACGCACCCGGGGCAGCCGTGTGTGGCGGGCGGTACGGCGACGTCCGGGGCGATCACCGACTGGTTGCGGCGGCTCGTCGACGGTGACTGGGCGACGATGCTCGACGAGGCCGCGGTGTCCGGGCCGGGCGCCAACGGACTGCTCATGCTGCCGTACTTCGCGGGGGAGCGGACCCCGATCGCCGACCCGCACGCCCGCGGCGTCGTCGCCGGTCTGACTGTGCGGCACACACGGGGCGACCTGTACCGTGCGGCGCTCGAGGCCACGGCGTACGCGGTCCGGCACAACCTCGAGGCGCTCCAGGCCGCTGGCGTCGAGGTACGGGAGCTCGTCGGCGCGGGAGGGGGCCTGCGCGGTGCGCTCTGGCCGACGATCGTCACGGACGTCACCGGGCTGCCCCAGACCGTGCCGAGCGTGACCGTGGGTGCCTCGTACGGGTCGGCGTTCCTCGCGGCCGGCCTGGTGGCGGACGTCGACATCGCGACCTGGAACCCGCCGTCCGAGGTCATCCGTCCGGACCCGGATGCGCACCGGGCGTACGAGGAGGGGTACCGGGACTACCGCGATCTGTACGAGGCCACCGCCGCGGTGGTCCATCGGCTGGCGGAGCGGACGACGCGGTCGGCACAGCACCCCTGAGCGGGCCGACCGCGTCGGTCGTTCAAGCCCGTCGGGACGGGATGATCGAGACCTTGACGCTCGCACCGGCCGAGTCGCCGACCAGGTCGAGTGCTTCCTGGAAGTCCTCCAGCGCGAACTGGTGCGTGCAGATCTCCGACATCGGCAGGGTCTCCGACTCGAGGAGCTTGATGGCCGCCGGCCAGGTGTGCGGACCGAGGTGTGCCCCACGGACGTCGAGCTCCTTGTCGTCGGAGATGATCGACCAGTCCACCGAGACGTTGTCCTTGAAGACCGAGTACTCGACGAAGGTGCCGAGCTTGCGCAGCAGGTTCAGGCCCTGCGGCACGGCCGACGGGTGTCCGGTCGCCTCGATGTAGACGTCGGCACCGTAGCCGTCGGTGAGCTCCTTGACCCGCGCGACGGCGTCCTCCTGGGCGATGTTGATGGTGATGTCCGCGCCGACCTTGCGGGCGAGTTCGAGCTTCGCGTCGACGACGTCGAGCGCGATGATCCGGAGCGGGTTCTTCTGGCGGGTCCCCGCGATCGCGGAGAGGCCGATCGGACCGGCGCCGGCGATGACGACCGTGTCGCCGAACTTGACGTCACCGCGCTCGACCGCGTGGAACGCGCAGGACAGCGGCTCGGCGAACGCCGCGACCTGGCCGGGCAGCTCGCTCGAGACCGGGTGCGTCAGGGCCTTGGTCGGGACGAGGACGAACTCGGCCATGGCGCCGTCGTATCCCTTGAACCCGAACATGTCGTGCACGTTGCACATCCAGTAGCTGCCTTCGAGGCAGTACCGGCACTCCCAGCACGGCACGATCTGCTCGCAGGCGACCCGGTCGCCGATGGACACCTTGCGGGCGGCGAGCGCTGCGTCGTCACCGGCGACCACCGTGCCGACGAACTCGTGGCCGGGGATGCGGTTCGTCTCGGCCCAAGCGGCGCGGTTCTCGTCACCCCAGAACTTGGCTGCGCCGTGGTAGCACTTCAGGTCCGAGGCGCAGATGCCGACCGCGTCCGTACGGAGCAACAGCTCGCCGGGTCCCGGAGTCGGGACGGGTCGCTCCTCGAGTCGGTAGTCGCCAGGGCCGTGGACCACGACGGCGCGCATGGTCGCCGGGAAGGGCTCGGAGCCGGTGCTCGTGGGGGTCGCGGTCGTCGTGGACATGAGTTCTCCATCGGTCGTCGTCCTGCCGCGTCCTCGCGGCGAGGGCGACACTACGCGACGCAGAACAAAAGTCAAGAACAAGATTTCTGATGAGTCGGAACCGTCGCGTGGCCGGACGGATTCGGCGCGTCCACTTGCAGAAATTTCGTTACGCACATAATTTCTGCTTTGCGCCACATTCATGGAGCCGGTCCGCGCCAGCGGAACGACGCAACGGAGCGAACCACGAGGAGCACGCGATGACGCGAGCCGACCACAGCACGCGGCGACCCACGGTCGTCGGAGCCGTCACGGGTGACCGGACGGGGCGGACCGTCCGGGACGGAGCTGAGCGATGAGCGCTTCGGCCACCGTCCGCCGACCCGCCGTGAAGCGCAGGCCGACCAGGAGGATCGTGCTCGTCGCGGTCGTCATCGTCGTGGTCGTCGCGATGGCGCTCTCGACGAAGGTCGTCGGCAAGGGGTCGAGCGTCGGGGCGGGCCCAGCGGCGTTCTCCGCATCGGCCTGGGGCAAGACGAACTTCCCGAAGGTGCAGCAGGCGATCGCGAAGCGGGCCGTCCCCGCCACCGAGCTGGCCCCGGCCGTGCTCGCCGACTCCACCTCAGCTGCGAAGCGGTACGGCGTCGACGCCGGGACCGGTCCGGAGTTCTCCACGACCTTCACCGGGACGGTCGGGAAAGCCCAGGACGGCGTCTACCCCGTGACGGTCGACGGCGTCCCCAGCGGTCTGCTCATCCGGATCCAGACCGGCCCCGCCATCAACGGCACCGACCTCCGCGACGCCCCCGGCACGGTCGAGTTCGGCCAGTTCACGAACCAGATCGACTACCAGAACGCCGGCGCTGCCCTCAACGACCAGCTGAAGAAGCAGGTGCTGGCGAAGGTGGACACCACCGCGCTCGAGGGCAAGGAGGTCACCGTGACGGGTGCATTCCAGCTGATCAACCCGAAGGGCTGGCTCGTCACCCCGTCCGAGCTGGAGGTGCGCGGATGAGCGGCGACGACGCGATCGGGACGGTCGTCCTCGAGGCCGCCGACGTCGTGAAGACGTACGGTGCGACCCGGGCGCTCAAGGGGGTGGCGTTCGCGGTGCACCGCGGGCAGGTGACGACCCTGTTCGGCGAGAACGGCGCGGGCAAGTCGACGCTCATGAAGATCCTGTCCGGCGTCGAGCAGCCCACCTCCGGGACCCTCACGCTGCGCGGCGAGGCCGTGACGTTCGCCGACACCGTGGACGCCCGCGAGCACGGGATCTCGATCATCCACCAGGAGCTGAGCCTGGCACCGAACCTCACGGTGCGCGACAACATCTTCATGGGCCGTGAGCTGCGTGGACCGACCGGGGTCGACTACGCGGAGGAGGCCCGGCAGGCCGCAGTCGTCCTCGCCGAGCTGGGCGAGGACATCGACCCCGGGACACTCGTGTCCGATCTGCGCCTCGGGCAGCAGCAGCTGGTGGAGATCGCTCGGGCACTCTCCGTGGACGCGCGGATCCTCATCATGGACGAGCCGACGAGCGCGCTCTCGGCGTCCGAGGTCGAGGTGCTCTTCACGGTCGTGCGCGACCTGAAGGCCCGAGGTGTGTCGATCGTCTACATCTCGCACCACCTCGAGGAGGCCCTGGAGATCACCGACCATGCCGTGGTGCTCCGCGACGGTTCGGTCACCGCGACGGCCCGACGTGCGGACATCGACCTCGAGTGGGTCGTCCGCGCGATGGTCGGTGACGGTTTCGACCTCGGGTCACCGCCCAGCGGCTACGACTTCGGTGCGCCTGCGCTCACCGTCGAGGACGTCGTCGTCGCCGACCCGGACGTGCCCGGACGGAACGTCGTCGACCACGTCTCGCTCGAGGTCCGCGCCGGCGAGGTCGTCTGCATCTACGGCCTGATGGGCGCCGGTCGCACCGAGCTGCTCGAGGCGGTCGCCGGGCGGACGCCGATCGACGGCGGAGCGGTCCGGAAGGGCGACCGCGACCTTGCTCGACTGTCCATCGCCGAGCGCATCGATGCCGGCCTCGGGCTCGTGCCGGAAGACCGGCAGCGGGACGGCCTCGTCCAGACGATGACCGTCGGGTCGAACATGTCGCTGGCGTCCATCGGTGCCTTCGTTCGTGGGCTCTTCCTGTCCGGCCGGCGTGAGGTGGACCTCGTCACCGACTCGATCCGGACCGTGCACGTGAAGACGGCCGGCGGCGGCGCGATGATCGGCTCACTGAGCGGCGGGAACCAGCAGAAGGTCGTCATCGGCAAGATGCTCGCGACCGATCCGGACGTGATCCTGCTCGACGAACCCAGTCGCGGCATCGACATCGGGGCGAAGGCCGAGGTGTTCCGGCTCCTCGCAGAACGTGCCCGGCAGGGCCTCGCCGTCGTCTACACCACCTCAGAGGTCGGCGAGTGCCTGAGCATCGCCCACCGCATCGTCGTCATGAGCCGTGGGCGGATCGCCGCCGAGTTCGGCTCGGACGTGACCAAGGAAGCGATCATGGCCGCCTCGGGCGAAGCCGTGGTCGCATGACCGCCAGGAACGGAACAACCATGACCACCACGACCGCCGATCGACGGCGTCTCGCCCTCCCCGCCGAGGGCTTCAGCCTGGGACGGATCCTGCTGCAGGGCCGCGCCTACTTCGCCCTCGTCGTCATCATCGTCGTCTTCTCGATCCTGTCGCCGAACTACTTCACGGTGAGCAACCTGCTCACCATGTCGTCGCACGTCGCGGTGTACGCGATCCTCGCGCTCGGCATGCTCCTGGTCATCCTCAACGGCGGCATCGACCTGTCCGTCGGCTCCACCCTGGGCTTCTCGGGGGTGATCGCCGGCTTCCTCATGAAGGGTGTGGCGATCGGTGGGGTGACCCTGTACCCGAAGGTCTGGGTCGTCGTCGTGCTCGCCTGCGCCGCCGGAGCGCTCATCGGCCTCGTCAACGGTGTCCTCGTGGCACGGTTCCGGGTCGCACCGTTCGTCGCCACCCTCGGCATGCTCTACGTCGTCCGCGGCATCGGACTGCTGATGACCAACGGCTTGACCTACAACAACCTCGAGGGCAACGCGGAGCTCGGCAACACCGGGTTCGACTGGCTCGGCTTCAACCGGCTGCTCGGGCTCCCGATCGGTGTGATCGTGATGATCGTCGCCGCCGTCGTCGGATCGCTCCTCCTCAACCGGACCGTCTTCGGCCGCTGGCTGTACGCGTCCGGTGGCAACGAGCGCGCTGCGGAGCTGTCCGGTGTCCCGGTGAAGCGGGTGAAGATCCGTGTCTACGTGCTGTCCGGCCTGTGCGCCGCGATCGCCGGCCTCATCCTGTCGTCCGAGCTCACGAGTGCGAGCCCGACGGCCGGCAGCTCCTACGAGCTGACCGCGATCGCGGCGGTCGTCATCGGCGGTGCGGCGCTGTCCGGCGGCGTCGGCAACGTCCGCGGCACGCTGCTCGGTGCGTTCGTCATCGGCTTCCTGTCGGACGGGCTCGTCATCATCGGCGTCTCCGCCTACTGGCAGACCGTCTTCACCGGTGCCGTGATCGTGTTCGCCGTCCTCCTCAACGCGGTCCAGTACAAGCGTCGCCCCGCCAAGGCCGGCGGCGCGTCCGGACCCGACCAGACCTCTCCCACCGGCACGCAGCCCCCGGCAGCCGTCGGTGAGAAGACCGCCGTCTGACTCCTCCGTCACACGGTCCACAGCGAAAGGAAACCCACCATGAACCGCAAGCTCGCAACGGTGCTCGCAGCGGGAGTCGGACTCAGCCTGGCCCTGACCGGCTGCTCCGCCGGCGGTGCCGCATCCGGCGGCGACGGCTCGTCCAAGAAGGGCGGCCTCATCTCGATCATCGTCAACGACCCGTCGAACCCGTACTGGAAGACGGAGGGCGACGTCGCGTCGGCCGAGGCGAAGTCGCTCGGCTACAAGTCGAACGTCTCGGCGTCGAAGGGTGACACGAACACCGAGAGCAACCTCATCGACACCGCCATCACGAACAAGTCGGTCGCGATCATCCTCGACCCGGCCAACGCCAGCGGGTCCATCGGCGCCGTGAAGAAGGCCGACGCCGCCGGGATCCCGGTCTTCCTCGTGAACGCGGAGATCAACCAGGCGGGTCTCGCCAAGGCGCAGCTCGTCTCGAACAACGCACAGGGTGCCGCGATCGGCGCGCAGCAATGGGTGAAGTCGGTCGGGGACTCGGGCAAGTACGCGGAGCTGTTCGGGGCGCCGTCGGACAACAACGCGCAGACTCGATCGAACGGCTACAAGACCGTCCTGACGCAGTACCCGGACCTCAAGGAGGTCGCCAAGCAGGTCGCGAACTGGGACCGGACGCAGGGCCACGACAAGACCCAGTCGATCCTGCAGGCGAACCCGGACATCAAGGGCATCATCTCCGGCAACGACGAGATGGCGCTGGGCGCGATCGCGGCGCTCAAGGAGGCCGGCAAGCTCGACCAGGTCAAGGTGGGCGGCTTCGACGGATCCCCGGACGCCGTCGACGCGGTGAAGGCTGGCGAGCTCCAGTACACCGTGCTCCAGCCCGTCGCGACCTTCGCGAAGAAGGCCGTCCAGGAAGCCGACGAGTACCTCCGCACCGGCAAGACGGGTGCGGCCCAGGAGAAGCAGGCGTTCGACTGCGTGCTCATCACGAAGGAGAACGCGGACAAGGTCACGCAGCCCTTCACCCTCGCGGAGTGACGCGGCCCTGAACGCGGGCGACGGCCCCGGTCCTGCACCTCGGTACAGGACCGGGGCTGCCCGTCGTCCCGCCGCTGCACGGGAACGGGCGGCGGGAGCGGGGACGGACAGCATCAGCGCCAGCGTCAGCGTCGGTGGTCTGGCAGGTCCGCAACCGACGCCAGGTCCGCGACCGACTCCGCGTCCGCGCACCCGTCCGCCCGCGCGTACCCGTCTGTCGGCGACCGCACGGAGGACCTGCCGGGACGACGAAGGACCTGCCGGGACGACGAAGGACCGAAAGGGACGACGAAGGACCGGAAGGGACGACGAAGGACCGACCGGGACGACGCTTCGTCGTCCCGGTCGGTCCTGGTGCGGGCGAGCCGCGGGCAGCCGCGTGCCGGCTACTCCGCCTCCGCCGTCGCGTCGGTCCCCACCGGAGCGGACCCGTCGTAGGAGCAGATCGCGGCGACCTTCTCGGCGCTCGCCGACGACGGGTCGAACTCGTACCCGAGCCACTCCTTCGCGAGTCGACGTGCCAGCTCGACACCGATGACCCGCTGGCCCATGCAGAGCACCTGCGCGTCGTTCGAGAGCACCGACCGCTCGACACTGAAGGAGTCGTGCGCGGTCACTGCCCGGATGCCCGGGACCTTGTTCGCGCTGATCGCCACCCCGAGCCCGGTGCCGCAGATCAGGATCGCCCGGTCCGCCCTGCCGTCGGCGACCATCCGTGCGGCGTCGACGGCCACGTGCGGGTAGGCGGTGTGTCCGTCGGCATCGACCCCGACGTCCTCGACCGAGGCCACCCGGTCGTCGGCGAGCAGATCGCGCTTGATGACCTCCTTGTAGTCGAAGCCGGCGTCGTCCGAGCCGATCACGAGTCGGTACGTCATGCGTGTGTTCCTTCCAGTCGGTCAGCACGGGTGGCGAGGACCTCGCCGACCCGGGTGAGGATCATCCCCATCGACGTGGCACCCGCGTCGGGGGTGCCCACGCTCTTCTCTGCGAGCGGTCGCGCGCGGCCGATCTTCGGACGCAGCTCGGCGGTCGCGGCCGCCTCGGTGACGGCGATCGCGGCGGCGGCGCGCCATGCGGTCGCGGTGTCCTGGCCGCCCTCGACCCCGGCGCGCAGCGCGTCGACGAAGGGGAGGAGGGCGTCGAGCAGCGTCTTGTCGCCGCGGGAGGCTCGTCCGAGGTGCACGATCGAGTCGGCGAAGGCCTGCGCTGCGTCGACGATGTCCGCGGCCCGGTAGGTCTCGCGGTCGTCGCGGAGCGATCGACCGAACGCCTCGAGGGCTGCACCCCAGAGGACACCGGAGGTGCCGCCCGCGAACTCGGCCCACGCGTCACCGGCGCGTCCGATGACGAACGCGACTCCTGCCTCCCGGTCGAGACGGTCGACGGCCCTGCGGGCCGCGCTCGCGCCCTTGACCATGCCGCGGCCGTGGTCGCCGTCACCGGCGACGGCGTCGATGCGGCCGAGTTCCTCCTCGTGCTCGCGCAGCAGCGCCTCGACCGCGACGAGCGCGTCGCGCGCCGTGTCGGCGGCCTGCCGGGAGGCGGTGGTCGCGTCCGGCACCTCCATCGCCTCCGCCGCGGCGTCCTCCACCGCGTCGGCCGGCACGAGCGCTGCGACCGGCGCTGCCACCTTGCGGTACGCGGGCGTGTAGGCGTCGGCACGCCAGTAGCGCTCGAGCTCGTCGTCGAGCCACTGCAGCGTCAGCGAGCACCCGCCCATGTCCAGGCTGGTGACGAGTTCGCCGACCTCGGGCTCGACGACCTCGAGGCCGGCCTCGGTCAGCAGCGGGAGCACACGCCCCCACAGGAGGAAGAGTTCCTCGTACTTCGTGTCGCCGAGTCCGTTGAGGATCGGGGCCACCCGTGTGGCCCCCGCCGGGCGCTCGGCCAGCAGCCGGTCGACGAGGAGCGATGCGAGCTCGCGCGCCGGCAGCAGCGGGACGTCCTCGATGCCGGGCTCACCGTGGATGCCGAGTCCGAGTCCGAGGTGGCCCTCGGGGACGGAGAACAGCGGCTCGGCGGCGCCGGGCATGGTGCAGCCGGAGAACGCGACGCCGATGGTCCGGGTGGCGGCGTTCGCGGCGTTGCCGACGCGCTCGACGTCGTCCAACGATGCTCCCGCCGCGGCCGCGGCACCCATCGCCTTGAAGACCGAGAAGTCGCCCGCGATACCACGACGACGCGCGGGTTCTTCGGCACTCGCGACGTCGTCGGTGACGATGACGACCCGGGTCGGGATGCCCTCGGCGTTCAGCCGTTCTGCGGCGATCCCGAAGTTCATCACGTCACCGGCGTAGTTCCCGAACGTGAGCACGACGCCCCGGCCTTGGTCGGCGGCCTTCGCCACCGAGTACACCTGCGCGGTCGACGGCGAGGTGAAGACGTTGCCGACGACGGCACCGGTCGCGAACCCCGGTCCGACGATCCCGCAGAACGCGGGGTAGTGTCCCGACCCGCCGCCGACGACGACGGCGACCTGGGGCTCGGCTGCGGCGGTGGGGAGCGCCACCACGCCACCGTGGACACCGCGCACGCGGTCGGCGTAGAGCGCGGTCCAACCGGCGAACTGGTCGTCGGCGAAGTCCTCGGGATCGTCGTGGATGGTCGTCATGCTGGTCCTCCGGTGGTGGTGGGTCGTGGGGCCGGGCGGCGTCGGGACGGCCGACACCGCCCGGGGTCGTGCACCGGGTGGCGGCGGGACGGCCGCTGCCACCCGGGAGCTCAGTGGGCCTTGGTGCCCTGCGGGACACGCAGGAAGTGGACCATCACGAACGCGCAGGCGTACAGGCCGACGAAGGTCCACGTGACCGCCTGGCCACCGCCGCCGAGCGCGAACACCGCCGCGACGACACCGGTGCCGAGGAACGCGGCCCCGCCGGCCGCGGTGGTGTACATCGCCATCGCGGCGCCCTTGTGGTCGGGTGCCAGCGCCGGCATGATCGCGCCCATCGGCACGAAGCCGGCGAGCAGGCAGCCGAAGACGCATCCCGCCACGACCGAGAGCACGTACCCCCAGTCCGATCCGGCGGGGACGAGCTGCGGCACGTACCACCAGGCCACGAGTCCGGTCGCCGATCCGACGATGCCGAACCACTTGACGGTGCGCTGCCAGCCGATGCGGTCGCCGACCCAGCCGAACAGGGCGTTGACGAGGATGTTCGTCGCGTACACGCACACCGTCATCAGGAGCCAGCGACCCTGCCCCCACCCGCGGTCGTCGGCGATCACGGCGGGCAGGACGACGAACATGCCGAACTCGGGTGCCGTGTTGATCAGTCGGACGAGGAATCCCATCAGGACCTTCGGGCGGGTGAGGGTGAGGCGGATGCCGCTCGTCAGGACCCGCCAGGCGGTCTCGCCCTCGGGCGCGATCCGGCGGAACCCGTTCGGCAGGCGGACGCCGAAGAACATGACGAGGAAGCCGATCAGGACGAGGCCGATCGAGGCGATCATGGCGCCGGTCTCCCCGCCCGTACCGCCGCCGAACGCCGGGATCGCGCCGATGGCGAAGAGCGAGCCGAGCGTGGGGAGTCCGCCGGTGAACGCCACGTAGAACCAGCCGACGGCCGAGCCGTTCCGCTCGACGGGCGTGGTGATGTTCACCCACACGAGGAACGCGAACGCGAAGAGCGGGTAGCCGAATCCGCGCAGCGCGTACGACACTGCCGCGAACGGGACGCTGCCGAGCGCGAGGGCGACGAGGAACAGCACCTCGAAGACGACCCACACGCCGAAGCCGAGCACCATGACGCGGCGCGGACCGACCAGGTCGGACAGGGCACCGGACACGTACGAGCCGATGAGCGCAGCGAGGCTGTAGAAGGTCACGATCGTCGCGACGGTGGCCTCAGGGCTACCGAGCACGGCGACCATGTGCGGTGTGATGAAGTTCGACTCGACGCCGTTCCCGGTCATGAAGACCAGCACGGCGACGAACCCGAGCGCGAGCGGCTTCGGGATCCCCATCCGGTCCAGTCGCCCCTCTGGGTGGGTTGCTGGCGCAGTGGTCGGGCGTTGGGTCGTCGTCGACATCCTTGACTCCTGTGTCCTGGTGGTCTGCGAACTGCTGATGACTCTACACTGTTGGAACGTTTGTCCAGAACATAATTTCAACCGACGGTCACGGGATCTGCGAGCACGTCGCCGGGCGTGCGCTCCGGTCGGCACTCCACGCGGCGATACGATCGACGTGTCCGCGCGAACCGATCGCTCGTCGACCGGTGTCGGCGACGTCCCGAAAGGCAGTGCCACATGTCCTCCGACATCACCGCGCCGACGGAGGCCGGGCGCACGCGGTTCCCGCTCGACACCGTCTACCAGGCGGCAAGGATGTACTACCTCGAGGACGCCACCCAGGTGGAGATCGCGTCCAGGCTCGGTGTTTCACGGCCGACCGTGAGCCGGCTCGTCGCGGAGGCCCGCCGGGCTGGACTGGTCCGGATCGAGGTCGTCGACCCCTTCCAGGACGAGACCGTCGCGCTCGCCGAACGACTGCAGGTGGTGCTCGGGCTGCACGCCGTCCACCTCGCTGCGGTCACCCATCCGGCCACGCTCGGCGTCGACCTCGCGGGGGCGGTCGCCACGGCCTTCGAGGGCATGGGGCTCACGGCGGGGGACGCCGTGCTGATGTCGTCCGGCCGGACCGTCTACGACGTCGCGCGCGCCGGGATGCCGCGTCTGTCCGGTGTCCAGCTCGTCCCGACCGTCGGTGGTCAGGCCGACCCGATGCCGTGGTTCCAGACCAACGAGATCACGAGGACGGCCGCTGAGCACTCCGGTGCGATCCCCGCCTTCCTCTTCGCGCAGGCGATACCGTCCCCGGCCATGCGGGCCACACTCGACGAGGACCCTGCGTTCCAGCACGTCGTCGGTCTGTGGAGCAGTGCGAAGGGCGCCGTGCTCGGGATCGGCGCGCCGACCGCGACGCGGGACGCGATCGCACGGGGCGTCCCGGTGGAGGATGCTGCGTTCCAGTACGCGGCTGGTGACGTGTGTCTCAACTTCTTCGCGGCCGACGGCTCGGCGATCGAGTTCCCCGGGAGCGATCGGATGGTCAGGACGTCTCGCGAGGTCCTCGCCGGCATCCCGCACGCCGTCGGCGTCGCGGTCGGTGAGGCGAAGGTGGCGAGCATCATCGGCGCCGTCCGGGGTCGGCTGGTCAACGAGCTCGTGACGGACGCCGCCACGGCGCGAGCCCTCCTCGACGCGCTCGCCTGACGGCGGACCACGCCGGGGTCGGGTGGCGGCGGGCGACGGCACAGTCGTGGCGACCTGTCACGCGTCGCTCGGCGGTCCCGACGCGTGGGACGGGAGGCGCGGGGCGGGCCCGCACCGCGCCTCCCGTCCGCCGGGTGGTGCGTCTACCGCGTGCGCCGCACGTCCCACAGGTGGTGCACCGGGTCGTGCGCGTAGTAGGTGGCGAGCGTGGCGACGGTGAAGGCGCTGCCGTCGGACCGGAGGCCGGTGCGTCCCAGCTGGTCCTCCCGCACGTCGTCGAAGGCCCGGGCAGCACGGTGCGCCGCCTCGCCGAGCTCCCGCACGACGGTGGCGGGGTCCTGCTCGCCGTAGCGGTCCTCGACGGCCGTGGCGTCCTGGTCCCAGTTCGGGAAGGTCGGGGCGTCCTCGGCGAGCATGAGTGCCAACCGCTCGGCCATCTTGCGGTGCACGTCGCGCACGTGCGCGGCGTACTCGAGCGGTGACCAGGTGTTCTCGTCGGGGCGGTCGCGCACGTCCTCACGGTCGAGGATCGCCGGCCACGCCGAGGTGTTCGCGTCGACGATCCCCGGGACGTCGCGGATCGTGACCGCGCTGCCGTCGTAGCCGCACTCGGGGCACGCGGACTCGATGACCCACGTCCAGTTCTTCGTCTCGGGTTCGATCGCCATGGCTGGATGGTACGGCCTGTCACCGTCCGCTCCGATCCGCGTGCCCGAGGCGATCGACGCCGACCCCCGTCCGGGGGACACGCCGGTCCCTGTGAATCACCGGTCAATGACGTTCCGGTCGCTCGGTATCGTCGACGGCTGTTCCCGGGCCGGTACCCGTCGGCCCGCCGATCCTCCGAGGAGAAACGCATGGGTTCCGACCCCAGCAGTACCCCGACCCGACCGCACCGACGGCTCCGCGAGAGCGACGTCACCGTGGTCGACAAGAGCATGATGCGACGAGCCGTCAGCGGCATGGTCGTCGGCAACACCATGGAGTGGTACGACGTCGGCGTCTACGGCTACCTGGCCGTCACGATGGGGAAGGTCTTCCTCCCGACGGCCGAGCCCGCGGTCCAGATCCTGTTCAGCCTCGGTGTCTTCGCGGCCACGTACATCGCCCGGCCGCTCGGCGGCATCGTGTTCGGTCGTCTCGGCGACCGCATCGGGCGGCAGAAGGTCCTCGCGACGACGCTCATCATGATGGCGACGTCGACGTTCCTCATCGGCGCGCTGCCCGCCTACGCCACGATCGGCGTGTTCGCGCCGGTCGTCCTGGTCGTGCTGAAGCTCGCGCAGGGCTTCTCGACCGGTGGCGAGTACGCCGGGGCGACGACGTTCGTGACCGAGTACGCGCCGGACCGTCGCCGCGGGTTCTTCGCGAGCATCCTCGACTTCGGCAGCTACTTCGGCTTCGCGCTCGGCGCGACGGTCGTCTCCGTCCTGCAGATCACCCTCGGCGACGAGGCGATGACCGCGTACGGCTGGCGCTTCCCGTTCCTCGCCGCCGGGGTCATCGGGGTCGTCGCGATCTGGTTCCGCCTGCGCATCGAGGAGTCCCCGGTCTTCCAGGCCACCCAGGCCGCGCAGGAGGCCGCGACCGAGACCCGCGCGTCCTTCGAGGGCGAGCGCCCCGCGAACGTCTTCGCCATGGTCCGTGACCACTGGCGCCCCATCGTCATCGCCGTGATGCTCGTCGCCGCGTCGAACACCGTCGGGTACGCGCTGACCTCGTACATGCCGACGTACCTCACCGACTCGCTCGGCTACTCGGCGCTCGACGGCACGCTGCTCACGATCCCGGTGCTCCTGCTCCTCGCGGTGATGCTCCCGCTCACGGGCAAGCTGTCCGACCGGCTCGGCCGTCGCGTCGTGATGTGGATCGGGGCCGCGACGACCGTCGTGCTCGTCGTGCCGGCGTTCATGCTGATCGGGCACGGCGCGCAGTGGTCGACGCTCGCGGGTCTCGGGCTCCTCGCGCTCATGACCGCGCTGTGGGTGTCGAACCAGGCGGCCTCGCTGCCGGCGCTGTTCCCGACGTCGACGCGCTACGGCGGCATGGGCTTCGCCTACAACATCGCGATCGCGGTGTTCGGCGGGACGACGCCCCTCATCGTGCAGGCCCTGCTCACGGCGACGGGCGACGAGCTCGCGCCGGCGTACTTCCTGATGGCGACGAGCGTCGTCGGGGCGATCGGGGTGTTCTGCATGAAGGAGTCCTCGCGCCGCCCGCTGCCCGGGTCGATGCCGGCGGTGGAGACCGCGGAGGAAGCCCGCGAGCTCGTGCTGACGCAGGACACGAATCCGCACCTCGACCTGGGCGACCTGCCGTTCGCCGCCGAGGACGCCGCCCGCCGTGCCCGCGAGGCCGCGCGCGAGGGCGAGGTGGCCGCGGCGCGCTGACGCCGGGGTGACCGATCGCTCGACTCGGAACGACGAGGTCGATGTCGTACGACATCGACCTCGTCGTTCGTTGCACCCGCGGGTTGTTGCACGGCGGCGGGAACGACATCGTGGTGGTCGTACGACAACGAGGTTGTCGCTCGGCGTCGGGCAGCGCCCGCGTCGCCCGCGTCGGGCAGCGCTCGGCGTCGGGCAGCGCCCGCGTCACTCGTGCCGGTGCTCCTCGGACGCGTCGAGTGCCGGCCACACCGGGAACGGGTCCGCCCACGCGCGCCAGACGTCCGGCCCCGCGAGGAGTTCGTCCGGCGTGAGGAGCGCCCCGTCCAGCGCGCGCTCGATCGCCGGCACGTCGAGTCGCTCGCCGACGAACCAGAGCGCCTGCCCGATCGGGGCGTCGGCGTCCCACGACGGGTTCGCGGTGGGGTCGAGCGCGAGCATCGCCCCGAGGCTCGACCACGACCCGACGTGGTCCGGGCGCGAGGCCAGTCGGAAGAACCCCCGTGACCGCAGCACCCGGCCGTTCCGCCCCGCCGCGAGGTCCCGCTCGATGACCGACGCCAGCCGCCCGGGGTGGAACGGCAGCGGCTCGCGGTAGCGCATGGCGACGAGGCCGTCCCGGGGGTCCCGTCCGCCCGAGCCCGACAGCGCCCGCATCCAGCCCGCTCCGTGCGCGAGGACCCGTGCCGCACCGCCGTTCGACGCGGGTAGGTCGGCGGCGCTCCGGATCGACGATCCGGCCACGACGACCGCCTGCGGGGCGAGCCGGTGCAGCAGCGCGAGGAGGCTGCGACGCCGTCCCACCGGCACCGGGCCGACCCGGTCGAGGACGACGACCGTGGCGTACTCTACGAGGGCCGCCACCCGGTCGGCCGCGACGAAGGCGTCGTCGACGTCGGACCAGAGCAGGTGGGCGACGTCGTCCGCGCGCAGGACGCTGACGATGTGCCGGAGCACCCGGTCGTCGCCGGTCTCCGCGCGCGCGGCGTTCGCGAGCATCATCCCCACGGCGCGGGTGTCGGCACCGGGCGGCAGTGTGACGACGAGGCCGTGGTCGGCGTCCGGTCCGCACACCCGGTCGAGGTGCTCGGCGCGCTCGGCGACGGACCGGGCCGCGGCGACGGCACTCCCGGTGGCGTGCATCCGGTGGCCGACCGAGAGCCGTGCGGCCACCCGGTCGGCGTCGACGTCGTGCATGGCGGAGACGAGGGTGATGGCGGCGGGAAGCATGTGGGCTAATCTACATGATCATCGTTCTCAACAACTAAGACGTCGACGAAGGAGAACCCCGTGAAGGTCCGCAACTCGCTCAAGGCACTCAAGAAGATCCCCGGGTCGCAGGTGGTCCGCCGCCGGGGCCGCGTGTACGTCATCAACAAGCAGAACCCGCGGTGGAACACCCGGCAGGGGTGACGTCACCGGCGTTCCGTAGGGTGGCTCCATGCGACTGCTGCTCATCCGCCACGGCCAGACCCCTGCGAACGTGAACGGTGTCCTCGACGCCGTCGTCCCCGGGCCGGGACTCACCGAACTCGGGCAGCAGCAGGCCGACGCCCTGCCGGCGGCGCTCGCCGACCGGGGGATCGAGCGGCTCTTCGCGTCGACGATGGTCCGGACGCAGATCACCGCGGCACCGCTCGCCGCGTCGCTCGGCCTCGAGCCGGTGGTGCTGCCGGGGCTCCGCGAGATCGAGGCCGGCGACACCCAGGGCAAGCGCGACCAGGTGTCCGTCCAGACGTACATCTCGACCGTGCACGGCTGGTCACTCGGGGACCGCACGACCCGGATGCCCGGCGGCGAGAGCGGCACCGAGTTCTTCGCGCGTTACGACGACGCGGTCCGGCAGATCCTCGCGACCGGCGTCGAGGTGGCGGCCGCGGTCAGCCACGGTGCCGCGATCCGGACGTGGGCGAGCGCCGCCGCCGACAACACCCCGGACCACTTCGGCACGAAGCGCCACCTGGAGAACACCGGGATCGTCGAGCTCGAGGGCTCCTTCGACGACGGCTGGCGCCTCGTCGACTGGGAGGGCGAGCCCGTCGGCGGCGAGCAGCTCATCGACCGGACGGCGCAGGACCCGACCGGCGAGCGGTTCTGACGCGACCGGCAGACGGAACGGGAGGCGCGGGGCCAGCCGGCCCCGCGCCTCCCGTTCCGTGGTCGGTCGCGTGGACTACGCGAGCTGCGACGCCGACGTCAGCGGCACGATCACCCGGTGCGCCTCGCGCAGGACGTCGAGCGTGTGCTGGACCTCGTCCGCACGCTCCTCGGGCGTCCAGCCGAGCGACCCGGCGAGCACGTCCGCCAGCTCGTCGAGCAGGTCGATCGTGACCCCGCCGACGAAGGCGAGGTTCGTGCGCCGCAGGACCACGTCGACCAGGTGCACGGCCTGCTCGCGCTCGGCGAAGTACGCGACCTCGGCACGGGTGAGGCCCGGGTCGGACTCGAGGGGCTCGACGGGGCCGTCGACCAGGACGTCCACGACCTCGGCGGCACGGGTGCCGTAGCGCTCGAGCAGTCCCTCGACGACGGAGGCGTCGAGGCCGTCGCGGTGCGACTTGATCCACAGGGCACGCTGGGCGTCCGTGGTCGGGAAGTCCTTGCCGCCGCCGATCGGCATGCCGGTGGTGTCGACCGTGCGGGTCACGCCGAGCTTGGTCGTGACGTCGGTGGACAGGTGCGCGGCGAGGGCGCGGAAGGTCGTCCACTTGCCGCCGACGAGCGACAGCACGGTCGAGTGCGGCAGCCCGGCGATCGGGGTGTCGACGATCCGGTAGTCGCGCGAGACGAAGCCGGGCGCGGTGTCCTCGTGGCGGGGCAGCGGCCGGATGCCGGAGTAGCTGTAGACGATGTGGTCGCGGGTGAGCGCGATCTGCGGGAAGACGTGCTGCACCAGGCCGAAGAAGTAGTCGATCTCCTCGTCGGTGGTGACGACCGGCTTCGACGGGTCGGCGTCGATGTCCGTCGTGCCGATGAGGACCCGGCCCTTGAGCGGGTAGATGAGCACGATGCGGCCGTCGTTGTTCTCGAAGAACAGCTCGCGGCCCTTCGTCGCCTCGAGCAGCTCGGGGTTGTCGACGACGATGTGGGAGCCCTTCGTGCCGCCCATGAACGTCGTCGCGCCGCCGAACGCCTGGTTCGTCAGGTCGGTCCAGGGGCCGGATGCG
This sequence comes from Curtobacterium sp. LFS084, assembly GCF_047977705.1. NCBI lineage: Bacteria > Bacillati > Actinomycetota > Actinomycetes > Micrococcales > Microbacteriaceae > Curtobacterium > Curtobacterium sp. LFS084. The sequence continues at coordinate 5,607 of NZ_JBFPFM010000037.1, read as the reverse complement.
TTCACGACGACGTCGGCGGTGAAGACGAACTCCTCGCCGGTCTCCTGGTCGCGGAGCAGGACGCCGCCGTCACGGGTGCCGGCGGCCTCGACGTAGTTGACGGCGCGGGCGGTCGACGCCGAACCCTCGCCCTTCCCCGCGGCGAGCCCGTCCTTGAGCACGTCGAGCGCGAGGCGCTCCGGCTCGTGCACCGACGCGTCGTAGTAGGTGCCCGTGTACTTGAGGTCCTTGTTGAGCGCCGGCATGTCCTCGAGCGCCGCCTTCTTCGTGAGGAAGCGGTGCTTCGGGACGGAGCCGCCGTCGCGCGAGAAGGAGTCGTAGATCGTCATGCCGATCTTGATGAGCGCGGCGCCGCGCTCCTTCGTCGAGCGCTGCTTGTGCGTGAGCATCCGCAGCGGGGCGTTCATGATGCCCGAGAACGTCGAGAAGATCGGCATCGTCGTCTGCAGCGGCTTGACGTAGTGCGGGGCGATCCGGATGAGGCCGTTGCGCTCCTGCACGCTCTCGCGGACGAGACGGAACTCGCCGTTCTCGAGGTAGCGGATGCCGCCGTGGATCATGTGGCTCGAGGCGGCGGACGCACCCGAGGCGTAGTCGCCGCGCTCGACGAGGGCGACGTCGACGCCCTGCAGGGCGAGGTCGCGGAAGGTGGCGATGCCGTTGATGCCGCCACCGACCACGAGGACCTGTGCGTTCGGGCGCTCCGTGAGCGCGTTCACCGTGTTCCGGGGCTGCGTCTTCTTCGACATTGGTGCGTCGCTTCCTTCGTGGGTTCCGTGGTGGTTCGTCATCGATCGTGCGCTTCGGTGAGAGGGCGGGCAACTCGCGTGCACGAACGTGCAGCACACGTGTCCGGAGTGGCCGGAGGAGGGCCGGGAGGCGCGACAGGGGTTGCAGAGGCCGTGCACGTCCGTGCATGCTCAGTTCCCATGAGTGACGCAGCGCAGCCCATGCGCACGCAGCAGGCGCTGCGCGCCGCGCACCTGTACTACCTGCAGGACCTGACGATGGACGCGATCGCCGACGAGCTCGGCACCTCGCGGTCCTCGGTCTCCCGCCTGCTCAAGTACGCGAGGGACACCGGGCTCGTCGACATCCAGATCCGCTCGCCGCTCGACCAGGCCGCGGCGCTCAGCCGGAGCATCCGCTCGCGCTTCGGGGTGCACGCGCACGTCGTCCCGGTGCCGGACCACACGAGCGACGTCGACCGGCTCGAACGCGTCGCCCTGTCCGCTGCGCGCATCCTGACGCAGTACGTCGAGTCGAACATGGTGATCGGGATCTCGTGGGGTTCGACCGTGAGTGCGGTGAGCCGGTACCTCGTGCCGAAGACCACCCACGGCTCGACGGTCGTCCAGATCAACGGCGCCGCGAACACCCGGACGACCGGCATCGTCTACGCGTCCGAGATCCTCCGCCGGTTCGGCGAGGCGTACGGCGCGTTCGTGCAGCAGTTCCCCGTCCCGGCGTTCTTCGACGACCCCGCCACGAAGCAGGCGCTCTTCCGCGAGCGGTCGATCCGCCGGGTGCTCGACCTGCACGAGCGGATGGACCTGGTGGTCTTCGGCGTCGGGGCGCCCCAGGCGCCCGTGCCCTCGCACGTCTACTCCGGCGGGTACCTCGACCCGTCCGACCGCGACGAGCTCACCAAGGCGCAGGTCGTCGGCGACGTCTCGACGGTGTTCTACCGGGCGGACGGGTCGTGGAAGGACATCGGGGTGAACGCCCGCGCCGGTGCCCCGGACCTCGACACGATCAAGCGCGCGCCGCGCCGGGTCTGCGTCGTCGCCGGACGCTCGAAGGCCGCGTCGCTGAAGGGTGCGCTCGCCGCGGGGCTGATCACGGACCTCATCCTCGACGAGAGCGTCGGACAGGCGATCCTGCAGCCCTGAACGGTCCGGGTCCTCCGGACCGCGGGCCCGGATTGTCGGTGGTGCCCCGTAGGTTCCTCGACATGGTCGCCACGATGGACACCCGCCACGCCGCCGGCGTTCGCCGGTCCGGGGACACGCGGTACTCCCGGCGCATCGCCGGCACCGACGTCGACCAGGCGCTCGCCTTCTTCGCCGGTGACTACGCCTTCCGCTCGCCCGCCGTCCGCCGCACCCGCACCGACACCCGGTGGGAGTTCGCGGGCGTCGGCGACGACCGGCTGTCCCTCCGCTCGTCGCGGTTCCTCGTTGACCTGCGGAGCGACAGCCGTGTCGACGACGCGTTCCTCGTCGCCTGGCTGCGGAGCGGGGCGAGCACGATCTCGTACGACGGCGCGGACGTCCACCTCGAGCCGGGCGTGCCGGTCGTGCTGCCCTTCGCCGACACCTACGCGCTCCACCACCGCGACATCGGGCTGAACCTCGTGCACCTCGACGCCGGGTTCGTGCGCTCGGTCGTCGGCGACGACGACTTCGCCTTCGAGCCGCTCCGCCGTCCGACGGTCGAGGGCATGCGCGCGTGGCAGTCGGTCGTGCGGGCACACTCGGCGACGTGGCTCGACGTCGGGAACGAACTGACCGCCCTCGCCCAGCGGGACATCGCCGAGGCGTTCGTGCGCGCGGCCGTCGCGGCCTTCCCGGAACGGAGCCGCTGGCGCACGTCGGTCACCGGCAGCGGGCCCGAGCACGCCCGGCTCCGTCGTGCCCTCGAGTACGTGCACGAGCACGCCCGCGAGCCGATCGGCACGCCGGAGATCGCCGCCGCGGCCGGCCTGAGTCCGCGCGGCCTGCAGCAGTCGCTCCGGCGGCACCTCGACCAGACGCCGGGCGACCTGCTCCGCAGCGTCCGGCTCGACGGCGCCCGCGCGGACCTGGTGCGCGGCGACCGCGACGCGACCTCGGTGGCCGACATCGCGCGGGCGTGGGGGTTCGGACACCTCGGACGCTTCTCGGCGACGTACCGGGCGCGGTTCGGCGAGCTGCCGAGCGAGTCGCTGCGCGCGCACTGACCCCGGCGTCCGCCGCGCTGTCGTAGCGTGGCCGGATGGACACCGTCGTCACCGCCCTCCGCTCCGCCCTCGCCGATCCGGACGGCACCCTCGTCCGGACCGAGCGGGACGTGCTCGACGCCGCGCGGACCGACAAGTCCGGCTGGGTCGCCCCCGGTGGCCCCGTCGCGGTCGTCGAGGCCCGGACGGTCGAGCACGTGCAGGCCACGCTCCGCACGTGCTCGGCGCTCGGGGTCCCCGTGGTCCCGCGCGGTGCGGGCACCGGCCTCGCCGGCGGCGCGAACGGCACCGAGGGCACGGTCGTGCTCAGCGTCGCCCGGATGGACCGCATCGTGCGGGTCTCGGTCGACGACGAGTACGCGGTGGTGGAGCCCGGGGTGCTGAACGGCGACCTCAACGCCGCGGTGGCCGAGCACGGGCTGCGGTTCGCCCCGGACCCGGCGAGTGCGGCCATCGCGAGCGTCGGCGGCAACATCGCCACCAACGCCGGCGGGCTGCGGTGCGTCAAGTACGGCGTCACGCGGGAAGCGGTGCTCGGGCTCGACGTCGTGCTCGCGGACGGACGACTCGTCTCGACCGGACACCGCACCGTCAAGGGCGTCACCGGACTCGACCTCACGGCGCTGCTCGTCGGGTCCGAGGGCACGCTCGGGGTGATCGTCGGCGCGACCGTCCGGCTCGTGCCGGTCCCGGCGGGGGAGCCGGCCACCCTCGGCGCCGTCTACCCGAGCGTCGAGGCGGCGGCGCGTGCCGCGGCGTCCGTCGTGGCGGGAGCGGACCGGCCGTCCACGGTCGAGCTGCTCGACGCCGCCGCGCTCGAGGGGATCGCCGCCCACCTCGGGCCGCAGGTGATCGCCGAGACCGTTGGGAGCACCGCGGCGGGCGGGGTGTTCCTCCTCGTGGAGTACGACGGACCGGGCGCGACCGAGGCCGCGCTGGGTGCCGTGCCGCGCCTCCAGGCCGAAGGCGGGACCGTGCACCTGGCCGGCTCCGCGGCGGAACGCGACCGCCTGCTGACGATCCGGCGGTCGTTCCACCCGGCCATGGAGGCGCGGGGCCGCGTCCTCATCGAGGACGTCGCGGTGCCGCGCAGCCGGCTGGCCGAGATGTTCGCGCGCGTCGAGGCGATCGGTGCGGCGTACGGCATCGCGATCCCGACCGTCGCGCATGCCGGTGACGGCAACCTGCACCCGAACTTCGTGTTCGCGGGCGACGAGGTGCCGCAGCACGTGTGGGACGCGGCCGACGCGATGTTCCGCGCGGCGATCGAGCTCGGCGGGACGCTGACGGGGGAGCACGGGGTGGGCGTCCTCAAACGGCGGTGGATCGGCGACGAGCTCGGGGACGACGTGCTCGAGCTGCAGCGCGGGATCCGACGGGTGTTCGACCCCGCGGGGATCCTGAACCCGGGCAAGGTGTTCTGACCGTTCCGCCGAATCCTGTCGGACGATTTCGCGCTCGATCGCTCGGATGTTCGGAGGAAACGTCGCCGTAACGAATCCGGCGCTCAATGGTGAGGACGTACGCACCGCCCACGAAGGAGTCCGCAATGCTCATCGGCGTCCCCACCGAGATCAAGAACAACGAATTCCGCGTCGCCGCCACCCCGGCCGGCGTCGCCGAGCTGGCGCTACACGGCCACGAGGTGCTCGTGCAGTCGGGAGCCGGGGACGGGTCCTCGTTCCCCGACGCCGAGTACGCGGCCGCCGGCGCGACGATCGTCCCGACGGCCGCCGAGGTCTGGGCGCGTGCCGAGATGATCCTCAAGGTCAAGGAGCCGGTCGCCGCCGAGTACGCGTCGATCCGCCCGGGCCAGGTCCTGTTCACGTACCTGCACCTCGCTGCGGACCGACCGCTGACCGACGCGTTGATCGACTCCGGTGCGACGGCCATCGCGTACGAGACCGTCCAGCTGCCGGACCGGTCGCTGCCGCTGCTGTCGCCGATGTCCGAGATCGCCGGTCGGCTGTCGGCGCAGGTCGGTGCGAACCACCTCATGCGGGCGCACGGCGGGCGCGGGCTGCTGCTCGGCGGCGTCCCCGGTACCCCGAAGGGCCGTGTCGTCGTCATCGGCGGCGGGGTCGCGGGGGAGCACGCCGCGACGATGGCGCTCGGCCTCGGCGCCGAGGTCACCGTGTTCGACATCAGCCTGCCGCGCCTGCGTGCCCTCGACGCCCGGTTCGACGGCCGCGTCACGACGCTGCGCTCCTCGGCGCACGCGATCGCCTCGGCCCTGCGCGACGCCGACCTCGTGATCGGCTCGGTGCTCATCCCCGGGGCCTCGGCGCCGAAGCTCGTGACCGACGCCATGGTGGCGGACATGCAGCCCGGGTCGGTGCTCGTCGACATTGCGATCGACCAGGGCGGCTGCTTCGAGGGCTCGCACCCGACCACCCACGACGACCCGACGTTCGCCGTGCACGACACCGTGTTCTACTGCGTGGCGAACATGCCGGGAGCGGTGCCGCGCACCTCAACGATCTCGCTGACGAACGCGACGCTGCCGTACGCCGTCGCGATCGCGAACCAGGGGTGGGAGGCGGCGACGGCGGCGGACCCGGCCCTGGCGCTCGGGGTGAACGTGCACGCGGGGCAGGTCGTGAACGCCGCCGTGGCCGAGGCGCACGGCCTGGCGGCCGCGGCGCGCTAGCCGCGCGGGCGCTGCG
>NZ_JBFPFM010000036.1:0-32239 GCF_047977705.1 Curtobacterium sp. LFS084 | reverse complement strand
CCTGCGCGGAGGTGATGCCGAACGCGGCACCGCCGAGCACGAGCGCACCCGTGGTCGCGAGGGTGATGGAGGTCTTCAGGGACTTGCGCATGGGATCTGTCCTTTGCTGTCTCGGGGGCTCCGGCCGGTGGCGACGTGCTCCTGTGCACGTGCCGTGCTGTGTGCTTGCTGAGGCCCGGCCGTTCGTGACCGGAGAGCGCCCTGGGCGTTTGCCCTTGTGACATGCATTCGGCACCCCCTGCCGAACGGTTTGGAAGTTTTTCTGGGTTTCTCGGGCGACCGCCTCCGTACCGTGGGGTCATGGCCCCCGCATCCCCTTCGAGCACCGACCGGATCCGCGCGATCGACGCCTGGTGGCGCGCCGCGAACTACCTCACCGTCGGCCAGATCTACCTGCTCGACAACCCGCTGCTCGACCGCTCGATCACACCCGACGACGTCAAGCCCCGCCTGCTCGGACACTGGGGCACCTCGCCGGCGCTCAACCTCGTGTACGCGCACTGCAACGCACTCATCGCCGAGACCGACCGCCAGCTGCTGTACATCTGCGGCCCCGGGCACGGCGGCCCCGCCATGAACGCCAACGCGCTGCTCGACGGGACGTGGGGCGAGCTCTACCCGGGCATCACCCCGGACCCGGACGGACTGCGGCAGTTCTTCCGCCAGTTCTCGTTCCCGGGTGGCATCCCGTCTCACGCGGCCCCCGAGACACCAGGGTCGATCAACGAGGGCGGTGAACTCGGCTACTCCCTCGCCCACGCGTACGGCGCGGCCCTCGACAACCCCGACCTGGTCGTCGCCTGTGTCGTGGGCGACGGCGAGGCCGAGACCGGCCCGCTCGCCGGCTCGTGGCAGGCGCACACGTTCCTCGACCCGGTGTCGGACGGCGCCGTGCTGCCGATCCTCAACCTGAACGGGTGGAAGATCGCGAACCCGACGATCCTCGCCCGCATCCCGCACGACGACCTGCACGCGTACTTCCGTGGTCTCGGGTACGAGCCGATCGTGGTGGACTCCGCCCGCGTCGACGACGACCCGTTCGCCGTGCACGCCCTGTTCGACGGCGCGCTCCGGCGTGCGCTCGCGACGATCGACGACATCCAGGCCGCGGCCCGTGCGCAGGCCCAGCGGGCAGCAGCCGGACAACCGGCCGGCGCCGCCGACCTGCGCCCGCGCTGGCCGATGATCATCCTGCGGACGCCGAAGGGCTGGACCGGCCCGAAGGAGGTCGACGGCGAGCAGGTCGAGGGGACCTTCCGTGCCCACCAGGTCCCGCTGCCGGCCGTGCGGGAGAACGACGAGCACCGCCGCCAGCTCGAGGAGTGGATGCGGTCCTACCGCCCCGAGGAGCTGTTCGACGAGTCCGGGCAACCGATCGGCATCCTCACCACCATCCGGCCCGCGGGCGACCTGCGGATGAGCGCGACGCCGCACGCGAACGGCGGTCGGCTCCGCACGGCGCTCGACCGCCCCGGGCTCGAGGAGTTCGGGGTCCCGGTCGGCGAGGACGCGAGCGCGACCGGCACGCTCGGCCCCTGGCTCGCTGCCCTCATCGAGCGGAACCCCGCGTCCTTCCGGCTCTTCGGCCCGGACGAGACGGTGTCGAACAAGCTCGACGCGGTCTTCGACGTGACCTCCCGGGTCTGGCGTGCCCAGCGCGGCGTCGGCGACGAGCACCTCGGCGCACACGGCCGGGTCACCGAGGTGCTGTCCGAGCACCTGCTCGAGGGCATGCTCGAGGGCTACGTGCTGAGCGGTCGTCACGGCATCCTCAACACGTACGAGGCGTTCGCGCACATCATCGACTCGATGGTCGGGCAGTACGCGAAGTGGCTCGAGTCGTCCACCGACATCGACTGGCGCGCCCCCGTCTCGAACCTGTCGATCCTGCTGTCGTCGCACGTCTGGCGCCAGGACCACAACGGCTTCTCGCACCAGGACCCGGGGTTCCTCGACGTCGTCGCGTCGAAGCAGCAGGACCTCGTCCGGATCAAGCTGCCGGCGGACGCGAACACCCTGCTCGCCGTCGCGGCACACGCGATGGAGACGACCGACCGCATCGAGGTGATCGTCGCCGGCAAGCACCCCGAACCGGTGTTCCTGTCCCTCGAGGACGCCGTCGCGCACGCGGACGCCGGCGTCGGGCAGTGGGACTGGGCCGGCACCGAGGAGGCCGAGGGGCACGTCGACGTCGTGCTCGCCTGCGCCGGTGACGTCCCCACCGTCGAGACCGTGGCCGCCGCGGACATCATCCGCCGCCACGCGCCCGGGGTCGGTGTCCGGGTGGTCAACGTCGTGGACCTGCTGTCCATCGGCGACCCGCGGAAGCACGAGCACCCCATCCCCGACGAGCGGTACGACGCACTGTTCCTGCCCGGCACTCCGACCGTCTTCGCCTTCCACGGGTACCCGTCGCTCGTGCACCAGCTCACCTACCGTCGGAACGGGCACGACGACCTGCACGTGCACGGGTTCCTCGAGCAGGGCACCACGACGACCCCGTTCGACATGCTCATGCGCAACGAGATGGACCGGTTCGCGCTCGCGCACGACGCCCTGACCCGGGTGGACCCGAGTGCGCACGAAGCGCTGCGCACGCGGCTGACCGAGGCCCGGACGGCGGCGCGCGAGTACGCCTACTCGCGTGGTGAGGACCACCCGACGGTCGGTGCGTGGCGGTTCTCGGGCTGGCCGCAGGACGAGGCGGCGTCGGAGGGCACGGGCGGCGACCCGGGCGAGGGCGAGTCCGAGGGGGCTGCGCCCGGCAACTGACGCGCGTCCGCGCACTCCTCCACATCCGGGAGGCGCGGGTCACGTTCCACAGGACCGGTCACGCTCGGCGCGTGGCCGGTCCTGTCGCGTCAGGGTGGCGGACATGGATGCAGGCTGGACGAGCGCGAGCGTGTCGTTGCTCAGCGCCATGGTGGCGGTCGCGAGCGTGGTGGTCACGGTGGTCGAGGGGCGTCGGGCGCGGCGGAATACCGAGTTCTTGGGCCACCGGGACCACTGGTGGCAGCGTTGGTCGTGGGTCGTCGAGCGGGCGCTGTCGACCGATGAGCGGCGCCGTGACGCGGCCGCTCTGATGACCGATGCCCTGATGACCCGGGCATGGGTGACCGACGACGACAAGTGGGTCGAGCGCGCGCTCGACGATCACGAGACGACCGCCGCGCGACGGCTCCGCGGCAGAGAGGAACGACCTGACCGTGATCTCGGATGAAGACGACGCGTCCTTCAAGGCCCGACTGGACCGGATGGAACGCCGGACCCCCAGCCTGCTCGCGCACCCGCACTACGGGCCACTCGTCCGTGCAGCCGGCGACCTCGAACGACTCGAGGAGATGCGGATCGAGTGGCGCGAACGGCAGGAACGGGCACGCGCACGACGACTCCGGTGGGAGGCCTCGATCACCGAGGGCTGACCCACCGTCCGGGTCCCGGTGGCACGCTGGACCGGTGAGCGAGTTCGTCATCCCGGCCCCGACCGTCCCGACCGTCCCGACCACGACCGGCGGGCGCTTCCCCGTCCGGCGGGTGTTCTGCGTGGGTCGCAACTACGCCGCGCACGCTCGGGAGATGGGACACGATCCGGACCGCGAACCGCCGTTCTTCTTCACGAAGCCGGCCGACGCGGTCGTGACGGACGGCGCGGACACCCCGTACCCGTCCGTCACCCGGCAGCTCGAGCACGAGGTCGAGCTGGTCGTGGCGATCGGCCGGGGCGGGTCGGACATCCCCGTCGACGCGGCCCTCGACCACGTCTGGGGATACGCGGTCGGCATCGACCTCACGCGACGCGACCTGCAGGCCGAGGCGAAGCGGCTCGGACGCCCGTGGGACACCGCCAAGGGCTTCGACGCCTCGGCCCCGGTCGGCACGATCACCCCCGCCGCCGACGTCGACCCGACCTCGGGCACCGTCGAACTCCGGGTGCACGGCGACGTCCGCCAGACCGGTGACCTCGCCGACCAGATCTGGTCGGTCGCCGAGACGGTCGCCGAGCTCTCGCGTTTCGTGACCCTCGCGCCGGGCGACCTGCTGTTCACCGGGACACCGGACGGGGTCGGGGTCGTCGACCGCGGGGACCTGCTCGAGGGCACGATCGGCGGCGTCGGTTCGGTGCGGACCGTCATCGTCTGACGCCGTCGCGTTTCCCCCGTGTGACGGCGGACTGGGAGGGCTCGCAGCCTCGCCGAGTAGCAATGTGTCGACGCCGCCGCGGGGTGTGCGGCGTCCCAAACAGGACACGCGGACCGCGACGGGGCGGGGCGGCGCGTCCGGAGAACGGAGGTGCCGCCGTGCAGGAACACGATCTGCTCGCGACGTCCTGGACCTGGGCCGGGACCGAACCGATCGGCGAGCGCATCGCCGCCGTCGGTGCCGCAGGCTTCGCAGGACTCTCGCTGTCGCTCGGCGACCTGCACGAGGTGCGGGCGACGATCGGGTTCGTCGAGCTCCGCCGCATGCTCGACGGTGCCGGGATCGTCTGGGTCCAGCTGGGACCGCTCGAACGCTGGTGGACGTGCGCGAGCCACACCACCGACCAGGACGCCGACCGCGGCGTCGTGCTCGAGGCCGCGGCGACGCTCAGCGCCTGGCAGGTCGTCGCTCGTGCGGACGTCACGCTGCCCGGCGTCGCGCCGACGGCCATGGTCGACGACTGGAACGCGCTGGCCGGCCAGGCCGCGGCGGTCGGTGCCCAGCTCGTCCTCGAGCCCGAACCGTGGTCGAACCTGCCGACCGTCGAACGCGCCTCCCGGTTCGTCACGGCCGCCGGTCACCCGAACGGCGGACTCCTGGTGGACGCGATGCACGCGCTGCGCGGCGGCTCCACCCTGGCTTCCATCCGCGAGGGCGTCGCACCGGCCACCCTGGCAGCGGTCGAGCTCAGCGACGGGCTGCTCCACACGCCCGCGGGCATGACGCTCGCCGAGGAGGCCCGCGAGGCACGCCACCTCCCCGGGGCGGGCGCCTGGGACGTCCCGGGCTTCGTCCGGACCGTGCGGGACCTCGGGTTCGACGAGCCGTGGGGTGTCGAGGTCCGGACGGCCGCCCACCGGGCGATGCCGATCGAGGACGCCCTGCGGACGGCTGCAGCGGCGACCCGGGCCGTGCTCGACGCCGCGGACGCGTTCGGCACGCCGGCGGTCCCGGCGATGCCGACCACTCCGGCGCCCACCTCGGCCGTGGACTTCGAGCCGCAGGTCGCTCCGCCGTCGGACGTCCGGCACCGCGACGCCGACTCAGGGGCGCCGGCGTAGGGTCGCCGACATGACCGACCAACCTGCACACGACGACGAACTGCTCCGCCGCTCCCAGGAGTCCATCGACGAGGCGAAGGCCGCCGCGGCCGACGTGGTCGAACCGGCAGAGGACGACCTCGTCGACGAGGGTCTGCCGGTCGCCGACGACGCCGCTCCGTCGGACGGCACCGCACCCGCCCCCTGAAACCGGCAGCGGCCGAACCAGGCCGCACCATGCAGGACCAGTCCGGATCACGCCGGATCAAGCCGCAGCGGACCGGGGCTCAGTCGATCTCGACGACCCGCACGGTGACGTCGCTGGGCCGGCGTCCGAGCAGCGCAGCGGCCTCGGCGACGACGGCGTCGCGGACGCTCCGGACGAGGTCGAGCGTCGGGATCCGCCGGTCCGTCGTCACGACCACCCGGATGCGTGCGCCGTCCGGTCGGTCCTGCACGAGCACGGCACCGCCGTCCCGCGGCAGGTCGAGCACCGAGCGGACGTCCCGGACGAGCGTCGCGAGCTTCGGCCCGGGCGGGAGCACGGAGCGGACCCCCGGGACGCGGAGCACGACCGCGGTCAGTCCGCGCGAAACGGTCCGGACGTCGGCGGTCACGATCGGTCTCCGTCGATGACGTCGGCCACGTGCACCACGAGCGACCGGACCACGAACGGCGCGTGCACGGCGAGCGTGTCCGCGACGAGCGTCCGGAGGGCCTCCGCGCGGAGGTGGACCGGCCCGTCGGTGCTCGCGGCGATCGACACCTCGACGTCGATCGGGGCTCCGGCGGTCCCGAGCTCGCCGGTGAACCGCGTCCGGCGGACGACCACGCCGGGGACCTCGTCGCTGATCGCACGGACGAGTCCCCGGAGTGCGCCCTCCGTGACGACGAGCGTCGAGGCAGGGTCCTCGTCGGGGACCGGGATGTCCCGGCCCGCGTGTGCCGTCGTCCGCACCGAGGCGAGCACGCTCGCGATCCACCCGTCGTCGACGGCGGTCGCGGCGACGTCCGCGTCGAGCAGGTCGCGTGACGCCGTCCGCAGGGCTTCGAGGCGCGCCAACGCGACGGAGGCCTCGGGATCAGCGTCGATGTCGGGTCTGGCCGGGGTGCGGTCGGCATCCAGGTAGTCGGAGAGCTCCTCGAGGGAGAACGCGCCGAACCGTTCGTCGTCGGTCATCGCCAGCCCTCCATCTGCTCGAGGACCCGGCGTCGTGCCCGGGCGAGCGCGCCGCGGACCGCGGCCTGCGACATCCCCGTGGCCTCGGCGATCTCGGCGTACGACGCCCCACCGATCTCGCGCATCACCCAGACGACACGGGGTCCGTCCGGCAGTTCCTGCACGATACGCGCGAGTTCCTGGACCTGCAGGCGCGCGCTGACCACCTCGTCGACGGGACGGTCGTCGGAAGCGTCGACCACCGCGTCGAGGTCGAGGTGCGGGTGTCGCCGACGGAGACGATCGAGCGCCTTGTTCGCCGCGATACGGAACAGCCAGTTCCGCACCCGCTCGGGGTCGTCCACCCGGTCGATCCGCTGCCACGCCTGCAGCGCTGCCTCCTGGACGGCGTCCTCGGCCTCCCCGTCGCCGTGGCCGAGGATCCGGGCCGCGTAGGCACGCATGTGCGGACCGTACCGCCGGATCAGGACGCCGAACGCGACGGTGTCACCGTCGGCACTGCGCTCGACGAGGGAGGCGTCCGACAGGGACGCCAGGGCATCAGCGTCGCTCAGGATCGACTCCTCGTGGGATTTCCCCGGTTCTCGCGTGACGTTTCCGGTCGTCACCACGTCTTTCCCTACGTGCCTACCAGGAGCGTGCTGCGCGCCTGGTCGAGAACGCGCCGTGGCCGGTCATCCCTGAACGAACGGCCACGGCGTCTCGACGGCGGTCCGTGCGTCCCCTGATCCGGCGCACGGGCCGTCCTCTTCCACGGCCGGTGCTGTGCCCTGCGCCGGTCCTACTCGTCGACCTCGTCACCGAGGAAGTCCGCGTAGGTCACCTCGGGCTCGGCCACCGCGACCCCCGGATCCACGGACGTGTGCGCCGACCGGTCCCCCGCGATCGTGACGCGTTCCCCCGTGGTGAACGGGGGCAGGTACTTGCTCGCGCTCATGCTCGTGCCCTTTCGTCCCGGCGAAGGTAACAGCACGCGACGGCAGCGCGGGGTCCCGCACACGAATCGTCCCCCGACCGCAGCCGGAACGGGGGACGGTTGTTCGCCCGGGGCGGACCCCATGCGGACGCATGCTCACGATTCCCGGACGACCTCCGACGGGTCCTTGTCCGACCGCCACCCCCGCCACGACGGCTGGCGCAGTCGGCCGTCCGAGGTCCACTCGGCGAACTCGACCTCGCCCACGCGCTTCGGCGTCACCCAGTGCGCGTCACGGGCGTCCGGCCGGGGAACGTCCACGAACGGTGATGTCGTTCGTCCGAGCGCGCCGAGCACCGTGCCGATCTCGTCGAGGTCACGGTCACGGAACCCGGTGCCGACCTTCCCGACGTACTCCAGCCCGTCCGGCCCCGGCACGCCGAGCAGCAGGGAGCCGATCCCGCCGGCGCGTCGGCCGTTCCCCGGCTTCCACCCGCCGATCACGACCTCCTGCGTGGCGTGGTGCTTCAGCTTGAGCCAGGCCTCGGATCGCCGTCCCTCGGCGTACTTCGAGGTGCGCTTCTTCGCGACGACCCCTTCGAGTCCCTGCTCCGCCGAGTCAGCCATCGCCCGGGCGAGGTCACCTTGGTGGGCAGGCGGGACATCGATCGCACCGCCCGGTTCGACCACCGTCTCGAGCGCCTGCCGACGCGCGTCGTACCCGAGCCGGGTGAGCTCGTGGCCGTCCGCCTCGAGCACATCGAAGAGCAGCAGCCGGACCGGCGTCTGCCGCCGTGCTGCCTCGACCTCTCGCGATCGGGTCAGTCCCATCCGGTTCTGCAGCAGCTGGAACGAGGGCCGCCCCCGGTCGTCGAGGGCGACGATCTCGCCGTCGAACACCCCGTCGACCCCGGCCCGGTCGCCGAGTTCCTGCAGCTCCGGGTACTGCGCCGTCAGGTCGTTGTCGTTGCGGCTGCGGAGCGTGACCGTGCCGTCCCGCACGGTCGCGAGCGCGCGGATGCCGTCCCACTTCATCTCGAACGCCCAGCCGGATGCGTCGAGCGACGGCTCGCCGTTCGCGAGGGTCGCCTGCATCGTGCGGCGATCAGCCGGAGCGGTGTCCGACGCGGCCGTCCGGTCGATGCGCGGGCTCGCCGCACGCCCCGGAGCTGCGGACCGGGAGGCGCGGCTCGCCGCCGCCGGGTCCCCGCCGTCCGCCAGGCGGTCCGGCTGGTCCTTCGTGCGGTGGATGAGCCAGTTCTTCTCGTCGCCCTCACGCCCACGACCCCGCCCGCGGGTGTGCAGCAGCGCGAGACGGCGAGCGCCCCCGGTCCGGCCGTGCAGCGTGACGATGACCTCTTCGCCCTCGCGCCACTTCTCGAGCTCGTACGTGCCGTCGTCCCAGATCGTGACCGTCCCGCCGCCGTACTCGTCCTTCGGGATCGTGCCCTCGAACGCGCCGTACTCGAGCGGGTGGTCCTCGGTCTGCACCGCGAGGTGGTTCTTCCCCGGGTCGGTGGGTTCGCCCTTCGGCAGCGCCCAGCTGACCAGGACCCCGTCGTGCTCGAGCCGGAAGTCGTAGTGGTCACGGGTGGCGTGGTGTTCCTGGATGACGAACGTCGGGGTGCCGTCCTTCCGCACCGTCGGGGCGTCCTCGGGGACGGGCTCCGGGGTCTTCGCGGCGTCGCGCTTGGCGCGGTAGGCCGTGAGCCGGTCGCGGGCCGGCTGCTCCGCGTCGTTCGCCCGCTGGGTCCGGTCGCTGTCCCAGTGACCGTGGTCGTCCCGCCCGACCGCCAACGAGGCGGAGGCGACCGGGTGCAGGTGGTCGCCCCGTTCCTCCAGGCGTTCGAGGACCTCGTCCAGGGTGAGCTGCGCGAGCCCCCGCTCGGTGAGTTCCTGCCACGTGCGTGGAGCGGCGACCGTCGGCCGGTCACGGCCGCGCAGGGAGTACGGCGCGATCGTCGTCTTGTTGCCGTTGTTCTGCGACCAGTCGACGAACACCTTGCCCGTCCGTTCCTTGCGACTCATCGACGACAGCACGAGGTCCGGCAGGTCCTGTTCGAGCGCCTTCGCGAGTTCGTGCGCGACCTCGGACACGTGTGCGGTGGTCGCGCGTCCGTCGAGCGCGGCGTAGAGGTGGATGCCCTTCGACCCGGACGTCACCGGGTACGGGTCGAGTCCCATGCCGTGCAAGATCTCGCGCGCGGCGACGGCGACCTCGACGCACTCGGGCAGGCCGACGCCCTCGCCGGGGTCCAGGTCGAGCACGAGGCGGTCCGGGTTCTGCTGCCCGCCTCGGGGACCGAACCGCCACTGCGGCACGTGCAGCTCCAGTGCGGCCTGCTGCGCCATCCACACCAGGGTCGGCAGGTCGTCGACGATCGGGTACTCGTTGTCGTGCTCGGCGTGGTGGATGGTGTGGTGCCGGACCCAGTCCGGGGCGGAGTCCGGCAGGTTCTTCTCGAAGAAGACCGTGCCCTCGACGCCGTTCGCCCAGCGCTTCCGGGTGACGGGGCGGTCCTTCACGTGCGGGATCATCCACGGCGCCACACGCTCGTAGTACTCGATCACCCGCCCCTTGGTCGTGCCGGTCTCGGGGTAGAGCACCTTGTCCGTGTTGGTGATCGCCAGTCGACGGTCGCCGACGAGGACGACGGTCTTGCGGGCCGCCGGGCTCACAGCGCCACCCCGGTCGCGCCCGCCACCGTGAGGGTCGTCCCCGACGTGTACGACGACTCCGGTCCGGCCAGGTACACGTAGGCGCTGCCGAGCTCGACGGGCTGCGCGGGTCGGCCGAACGGGGTGTCCTGACCGTAGGCGGCGATCTCGTCGCCCGGGTAGCTGATCGGTTGCAGCGGCGTCCACACCGGGCCCGGAACGACGGTGTTCGCCCGGATGCCCTTGGCCGCGAGCTGTCGCGCGAGCCCGTTCGTGTAGGTGATGATCGCGGCCTTCGTCGCCGCGTAGTCGATCATCCGGTCCTGCGGTTGGTACGCGGACACCGAGCTCGTCGTGACGATCGCGCTGCCCGGCGCCATGTGGGGCACCGCTGCCCGGACCAGCCAGAAGAGCGAGTACAGGTTGACCTTCATCGTGCGGTCGAAGTCCTCGGTCGACTGCGCCGTGACGTCCTCGTGCACCTGCTGGTGGCCAGCGACGAGGACCAGCGCGTCGAGTCCGCCGAGCTCGCTGACCGCGTCCCGCACGAGCGTGTCGCAGAACCCCTCGTCGGTCAGGTCGCCGGGGAGCAGCACTGCCTTCCGCCCGAGGTCGCCCACGACGTCGCGGACGGCTTCGAGGTCCTCGCGTTCCTCGGGCAGGGCGTTCAGGGCGACGTCCGCGCCCTCCTTCGCCATGGCGATCGCGGCCGCCCGCCCGATGCCGGAGTCGGCCCCGGTGACGAGCACGCGGTAGCCGGGCATCCGGCCCGTGCCGAGGTACGAGGTCTCGCCGTGGTCGGGCGCCGGGTCCATCGCACTCGCCAGTCCGGACCCCTGCTGCGTCTGCGCGGGGAAGGGCGGACGGGGGAACTGCGAGCGCGGGTCCTGCTTGTCGAGCTGGCTCATGGGCCCATGGTGCTCGCGCCGCGGCCACCGCGGTTCAGCGAAGCGGGATCTGTGGAGAACCCGTCCGCTGCGGGCGCTCCCGTGGAGAGACGGGCATCATGTGGCCATGAGGTCGATCTGGAAGGGTTCCATCGCGTTCGGGCTCGTCAACGTCCCGATCAAGGTCTACGCGGCGACCGAGACCCACGACGTCTCGCTGCACCAGGTCCACGACGAGGACAAGGGCCGCATCCGGTACAAGCGGGTGTGCGAGTTCGGCCACGAGGTCGAGTACGCCGACATCCAGCGCGCCTACGACGACGGTGACAAGACCGTGGTCCTGACGGCCGACGACTTCAAGCAGCTCCCCGAGGAGCAGTCGCACGAGATCGAGGTCCTCGAGTTCGTCCCCGTCGACCAGGTCGACCCGATGATGTTCGAGAAGTCCTACTACCTCGAGCCCGACTCCCGCTCCCCCAAGGCGTACGTACTCCTGCGCGAGACCCTCACGAAGACCGACCGGCTGGCGATCGTGCAGTTCACGCTCCGGCAGAAGACCCGGCTCGGCGTCCTGCGCGTGCACGACGACGTCATCCTGCTGCAGGGGCTGCTCTGGGGCGACGAGGTGCGTGCCGCCGACTTCACGGCCCTCGACGCGGCGGTGAAGGTCAGTGCGAACGAGCTGAAGATGTCGTCGTCACTCGTCGACAGCATGTCCACCGACTTCGACCCCGACCGCTACACCGACGTCTACCAGGTGGAGCTGCAACAGCTCATCGACGCCAAGCTGGAGTCCGGCGACGACATCGACACCGAGCAGACCTTCGGCGAACGCGCGGACGACGACGAGGACGAGGGCGGGGACGTCATCGACCTGATGGCCGCCCTGCGGGCGTCGGTGGACAAGAAGCGGTCCGGGTCTGGAGGCGCGGGGTCGCGCTCCCGGCGCGGGTCCCGTTCCACGAAGCAGGAGTCCACTGCCGACGCGTCGCCGAAGCGGACACCGGCCACGAAGGCGCCCGCGAAGAAGGCCCCGGCCGAGAAGGCCCCCGCGAAGAAGACACCCACGAAGAAGGCCCCGGCGAAGAAGACACCCACGAAGAAGGCCCCGGCGAAGAAGACCCCGGCGAAGAAGCCGGCCGCCGGGAAGCAGGCCAGCTAGCCGGACGCCCGCGACACGAGCAGGAAACACGCGTCGGCCAGACTGGACGCATGACTCCACAAGAGCCAGGGAGCCTGTCCTCGTCATCCGTGAGTGCAGGCCCGCCCGTCACCGTCTCCATCACCCGCCTCGTCGAACCCGACCGCATCCCGGACGCCACCCGCTGGGTCCAGTCCGGCGTGAACCTCGCGAACCGCTACCCGGGGTTCCTCGGCTCCGGGTGGGTCCGCTCGCACGCGACGAGCCGTGAGTGGCACATGCTGTACCGGTTCGCCGACCACGACGCCCTGGCGACGTGGGAGAACTCCGACGACCGGCTGCGGTGGCTCGACCTCGGCCGCGACCTCGTGGTGGAGTCCCGGGTCGAGAAGCGCACCGGGATCGAGGGCTGGTTCGACGCCCCGGCCGATGCCCCGGCGTCGAGTGCACCGCCGCGGTGGAAGCAGGCCGTGAGCATCTGGCTCGGCTTCTTCCCGGTCAACCTGGCGTTCACGTACCTGGTCGGCTGGCTCGTCCCGGCGTTCGGCGCGCTCCCCGTGCTGCCGCGGGTGCTCGTCACGACACTGGTGCTCACGCCGATCATGACGTTCTGGGTGCTGCCGTTCGTGACGACGCTCATCCGCCCGTGGCTGCTCGCGCCGCCGAAGCGGGGCTAGCCCCTCAGCCGAGCACCGACAGCTGGTCGAGCCGCTCGAGGATCACGCCCTCGCGGAGCGCCCACGGGCAGATCTCCAGCGCCGACAGGTCGAAGATGTCGAGGCACGCCTCGGCGACGAGCGCGCCCGGCACCACCTGGTGCGCCCTGCTCGGCGACACCCCGGGGAGCGTCGCGAGCTCGTCGACCGACATCGTCAACAGGGCGGGCAGCTTCGCGCGGAGCACATCGCCGTCGAGCGACCGCGGCACGAGCGACCCGGCGGCGGACGGCGCCGCACCGCAGATGCGGGCGATCGACCGGAACGTCTTCGAGGTCGCGACGGCACGGTCGGGCCGACCGGCGCGGAGCAGCAGCCCGGCGTCGCGGGCGATCTCGACGCGGATCTCGTGGCGGATCCGGCGCACGTCGTCCTCGGTCGGGGTGCCGGTGGCGAAGTAGGAGCGGGCGAGCCGTGCGGCACCGATCGGCATCGACCACGCGACGTCCGGCGCCTCGTCGGCACCCCCGGCGATCTCGAGGGACCCGCCGCCGATGTCGAACACGGCGAGCCGACCGGCCGACCACCCGAACCACCGTCGGACGGCGAGGAAGGTCAACCGCGCCTCGTCGCCACCGGACAGCACGGCCAGCTCGACGCCGGTCGCCTGCTCGACGTGCGCGAGCACCGCGTCGGAGTTCACGGCGTCGCGGACGGCCGAGGTCGCGAAGGCGAGCATGTCCTCGCACCCGCGGTCCTCGGCGACGCGGACCGCGTCGGCGACGAACGAGGTCAGGGCGTCGACGCCCGCCTGGGTCACCGCGCCGGCGTCGTCGAGGTGCTCGGCCAGACGCAGCGGCTGCTTGAACGACGACGCCGGCAGCGGGGCCGCCCCGCCGTGGGCGTCCACCACGAGCAGGTGGCCGGTGTTGGACCCGATGTCGAGGACTCCCACGCGCATGCCACAACGCTAGTGGCCCGGGCCGACTGGAACGGCCCGGGAGGCGCGCCTCACCGTGCCAGGAAGGACTCCAGTTCCGCGGTGGTCGGGTACGACGCCTGCGCGCCCGCCTTCGTCGCGGCGTACGCCCCGACACCGACCGCGAACCGCGCGGCCTCGACGAGCGGGTCGCCCGCGGCGAGGCGGAGCGCCACCGCCCCCATGAACGCGTCCCCGCAGCCCGTGGTGTCCACCGGCTCGACCCGCACGGCGTCGATCGACACCGGCTCGGCGTCGCCGTCGTGCACGACGCAGCCCGAACCGCCCCGGGTCACGATCGACCGTCGGACGCCGTGCTCCCCGAGCTCGGCGGCCTCGTGCTCGTTGACGAGCAGGACGTCGGTCAGCTCGAGCAGCTCCGCCGGGACGGCACCGAACGGGGACAGGTTCGTGAGCACCGTGACCCCGGCGGCGTGCGCTGCGCGGGCGGCGGCCAGGACGACGTCGACCGAGACCTCGAGGCAGAGACCGAGCACGCCGGCACCGTCGAGGGCATCGGCGGGGACGTCGTCCGGGGTCAGCGTGCCGTTCGCGCCGGCGGAGATCACGATGGTGTTCTCCCCTGCGCCGTCGACCGTGATGACGGCCGTGCCGGTGGCGACGCCCTCCCGGACCGCGACGTGCGTCGTGTCGACACCCGCCGCCGCGACGGAGTCGCGCAGCAGTCGACCGTTCCCGTCGTCGCCGACCGCACCGATCATGCGCACGGTGCCCCCGAGCCTCCCGGCTGCCACCGCCTGGTTGGCGGACTTGCCTCCAGGCAGGATCGCGAGGTCGGACCCCTGGAGGGTCTCACCGGGCTTCGGGAAGCGCTCCGTGCGGACCACCAGGTCCGCGTTGAGGCTGCCGACGACGACGATGCCGGTCATGCGGCGACTCCTGTCTCGGCCGAGGCCGGGCGCGGGATGAGGAAGGACGTGGCGAGTGCCGCGCAGGTGATCACGGCACCGAGCAGCATGCCACCGGAGTAGCCGGCGGTGCCCGCGGACCCGCCGGTCCCGAGCGCGATCTGGAGCGCCGGGAGCACGGCGAAGCTGATGCCGGCGCCGAGGTTGAAGGCACCCGCGTTCAGGCCGGGCAGGAAGCCGGGGTTCGACTCCGGCGAGAGGACGATGCCGAGGCCGTTCAGGATGATGTTCGCGATGCCCGCGTAGGTGATGCCGATCAGGACCGTCGCCGCGACGAGCACGGGCAGCGAGTGCACGCCGACGAACGCCATGACGAGCGTCGCGACGATGCTCCCGACCAGGCCGACGCGGAGCACGGCGCGGTAGCCGAGCGTCGGCGCGAGCCGACCGGCGAACGGACCGACGATCCAGCCGACCAGCGCGTACGGGGTGAGGAACGCGAGCGAGGCGAGGTCCGCCTCCATCCCGAAGCCGGCATCCGGGTTCTGCGCGAGGCTCGTGACCAGTCCGTTCACGACCGCGAACACACCCGTCATCGTGAGCAGTGTCGTCACGAGGAGCGCCCAGGTCCCGCGGCGCTTGAGGAACCGCGTCTCGACGAGCGGCTCGCGCACCCGCGACTCGACCGCCCAGAAGACCCCGAAGGCGACGAGCGCGACGACGATGCCGCCCACCACGAGCCCCCAGTTCGCGGCGGCGAGCTTGCCCGCCTCGTTGAACGCGGTGAGCAGGGCGCCGACGCTGACGACCAGCGGGAGCACACCCCACCAGTCCATCCGGGTGCCGGCGGACGGCTTCGACTCCACACCCCACACGGCGACCATGAGCGCGGCCACGACGGTGACGACCGCGATGACCCAGAAGATCCCGCGGAACCCGAAGTGGGTCGCGATCCAGCCGCCGGCGAGGGCGTCGACGCCCGCGATGCCGCCGTTCACCGCGGTGAGGAGGCCGAGCGCGGCGCCGTAGCGCTTCGGGTCGGCGATCTCGTTGCGGAGGATGAGCAGGCCGATCGGGACGACCGGGCCGGTGACGCCCTGGATCATGCGACCTGCGAAGAGCATCGGCACGTTCACGGCGAGCGCTGCGACGACGCTGCCGACGAGCATCACGGCGAGCATGCCGAGCAGCACGCGCTTGCGGCCGACGATGTCGGACAGGCGCGGGAGGAACAGCGAGAACAGCGCGGCCAGGGTGAAGAACAGCGTCTGCGAGAGCCCGATGGTGGCGTCGTCGGTGCGCAGCTCGCGGGCCATCGTCACGAGCGCCGGGCTGAGCATGCTCGCGTTGAGCTGGAACGCGACGCAGGCGGCGAGGAGCGCGGCGGTCAGGGCAGCGATGGACTGCTTCGAGGTGGTCGACTTCGTCGTCGAGGTGGTCATGGTGTGTCAGTGCTCCGTCGGTGCTGCGGTGGTGGTGGCCGGACGCGGGGTCCATCCGGTGTCGGGGGTCTCGCCGATGCGCTCGAGGGCGTCGACGACGAGGTCCCAGAAGCGGCCGTGGTCGAGCTCGAGTGCGGCGCTCGTGCGGCAGCCCTCCGGCGCCGGCTGGCGGAAGTCGGCCACGGTCATGCCGAGGGTGTGCACGCCCTGCGTCTCGATCGTGATCGGCACCTTCACGGCGCGGACGACGGTCGGGTCGATGACGTACGCGACGGCGCACGGGTCGTGCACGGGCGGGGCGTCGAAGCCCTGGGCGTCCTTGTACGTCTGGCCGAAGAAGTCGAGCAGCTCGCCGACGAACGCGGCCGGGGCGGTGCCGACGGCGGCGATGCGCGCGGCGACCTCGGGGGTGGCGAGCGCCTGGTGCGTGAGGTCCAGGCCGACCATCACGACGTCCCAGCCGGCGCTGAAGACGATGTCCGCGGCCTCGGGGTCGATGACGATGTTGAACTCGGCGACGGGGCTCCAGTTGCCGACGTGCACGCCGCCGCCCATCAGCACGATCTGCTTGACGCGCTCGACGATGCGGGGTTCCCTGCGGGCCGCGAGGGCGATGTTCGTCAGGCCGCCGGTCGGCACCAGGGTCACGGTGCCGGGCTCGTGGGCCATGACGGTCTCGATGATGAGGTCGACCGCGTGCCGCTCGTCGAGCGCGAAGGACGGCTCCGGGAGCATCGGCCCGTCGAGCCCGCTCTCGCCGTGGATGTCACCGGCGACCTCGATCTCGCGGAGCAGGGGGCGCTCGGAGCCGGCGGCGAACGGCACCCCGGTGATCCCGGCGATCCGGGCGACGGCGAGGGCGTTCCGCGTGACCTTCGGGAGCGTCTGGTTGCCGACGACGGTGGTCACGGCGAGGAGCTCGATGTCGGGGTTGCCGTGGGCCAGCAGCATCGCGACGGCGTCGTCGTGGCCGGGGTCACAGTCGAGGATGATCTTCTCGGGCACGCGGGGCGCTCCACTTCTTCGGGGACGAGGTCGGTGGCTCGACGAGGTGGGGATCCGCGGGAGGATCAGCTCCCGCGGCACGTCAAGCGTTTGACATGGAAACACGTCAAGCGTTTGACGTCAAGTCGACTGGGGCGCCTCCGTGTCGGGACCGCTCCGCTCGGTAGCATCGACGCGTGCCAGCCCCCGCCACCTCCGGCCGTCGTGTGACCGCAGCGATGGTGGCCGAGCGCGCGGGGACGAGCATCGCCACGGTGTCACTCGTCGTGAACGGCAAGGACCGCGGCCGGGTCTCGGTGCCGATCGCGACACGGGTGCGCGACGCCGTCGATGAGCTCGGGTACGTCGTCGACCACGCCGCCAGCTCGCTCGCGCGGGGCAGCGGCGACCTCGTCGTCCTGATCGCCCCCGACCTGTCGAACCCGTTCTTCGCCGAGGTCATCCGCGGCGTGCGCGACACGGTGGGCGACCGGTTCCAGCTCGTGCTCTCCGTCACCGAGCGCGGCGCACAGCCCGTCGCCGCCGACGTCCGACGGTTCGAGCGACTGCGACCGGCGGGGATCCTCGTGGACGCACCCGCCGCCGACGAGCCGATGACCGCGACCGTCCCCGTCGTCCTCCTCGACGCCCCCGGTGGCGACGAAGCCGTCAACTACGACCTCTCCCCCGGCGTCGACGAACTCGTCGCCCACCTGCGTGAGCGCGGGCACCGGCGGGTCGGCTACCTCGACGGGACCTCGCGCGCGGCGACGTTCGGCGTCCGCCGGGAGCTGTTCGAGCAGGCGTGCGCGGCGGCCGGCATCGCGGTGTCCGAGGTCACGGCTCGCGCCGACCTGACGGTGGACGCCGCTGCGTCGGCGACGGAGCACGTCATCGAGGCGTGGCAGGACGACGCGGTCACGGCGGTCGTCGCCGCGGCCGACACCCTGGCGTACGGGGTGCTCCGGGTCGCCGGGCGGCTCGGCATCGCCGTCCCCGAGGACCTCGCCGTCGCCGGCTTCGACGACCTGCCGTCGTCGTCGGTCACCGCGCCGGCGCTGACGAGCGTCGCACTGCCGGGCGCCGACCTCGGCCGGGCCGCGGCGCTGCGGCTGCTCGCCACGCTCGACGGCACCGCGCCCGAGGCCGCGGTCCTGCCCACCCACCTGGTCCGGCGCGCGAGCACGGGCGCGTAGCGCCCGCCGCAGGCGCGGCGAGCCGCGCCGCGCCGGAACGATCTCACGCGCGGACCGACACCTCACGCGCCGTTCGGGGCGTGAGGTGTCGGTGGACGCGTGAAGTCGTCACCACAGACCGGACGGGAGGCGCGGTGCGAGCTGGCACCGCGCCTCCCGTCCCCGTGTGCTGGCGGTCAGCGCCCCGAACGGTCCGGGCCGGCGTCCGCAGGCTGGGGCTCGGGCTCGGAGGCGCCAACCGTGTGCCCCGCACGCTGCGCGCGCTCCAGCTCGTCGGCCTCGGCGCCGCCGACGGCCTCGCCACGGGCGACCATGCCGGCCGTGTCGGACAGCGTGATCTGCGGCAGGAACAGTGCGAGCAGGAACGCCACCGCGATGAACGGCAGCAGGTACCAGAACACCGGCGCCAGCGAGTCGGCGTACGCGTTCACGATCCCGTCCTGCACCGCCTCGGGGAGCTTCGCCACCGTCGCCGGGTCGATGCTGCCCGCCGACGACGCCGCGTCGGTCGCCGAGCCGCCGGCGCCCCGGAACACGTCCGTGAGCGACGTCGTGAGCCGCGCGGTGAAGAGCGCACCGAACACGGCGGTGCCGAGGGAGGCGCCGACCTCGCGGAAGTAGTTGTTCGTCGAGGTCGCGGTCCCGACCTGCTCGGCCGGCACCGCGTTCTGCGCCACGAGGACGACCACCTGCATGATGAGGCCGAGCCCCGCACCGAAGACGAACAGGTAGGCGCAGATGAGCCAGATCGGGGTGTCCGCCGCGAGCTGGGTCATGGCGAGCATCGCGAGGGCGACCAGGACCGTCCCGACGATCGGGAACATCCGGTAGCGGCCGGTCTTCGTGATCAGGGTGCCGGACGCGATCGACGTGCCGATCAGGCCGACCATCATCGGCAGCATGAGGAGCCCCGAGACCGCCGCCGAGGTGCCGGACGCCATCTGCAGGAACGTCGGGACGAAGCCGATCGCGGCGAACATGCCGATGCCCAGCACGAGGCCGATGCCGGTCGCGAGCAGGAACGTGCGGTTCCGGAAGAACGACAGCGGGAGGACCGGGTCCGCGGCACGCGACTCGACGAGGACGAGGAGCGCCGCGGCCACGACGAGCCCGGCGAACCAGGCCCAGGTCTCGGGGGCGTCCCAGCCGTGGTCCTTGCTGCCGCCGAACTCCGAGAAGAACACCAGGCAGGTGGTCGCGGCGGACATGAACAGCACACCGAGGACGTCGATCCGCTTGGTCGCCTTCTTGCTCGGCAGGGTCAGCGCGAACCACGCGACGAAGAACGCCGCGATCCCGACGGGGATGTTGATGTAGAACGCCCAGTTCCAGGTGAGGTGGTCGACGAAGAAGCCGCCGAGGAGCGGGCCGCCGATCGCGGACAGGCCGAAGATCGCGCCGAGCGGGCCGAGGTACTTGCCGCGCTGCGAGGCCGGCACGATGTCCGCGATGATCGCCTGCGACAGGATCATCAGACCGCCACCGCCGAGGCCCTGCACGGCGCGGAACACCACGAGCTGGGTGAAGTCGCCGGCGAAGGCACACCCGGCCGACGCGATGGTGAACAGGGCGATCGCGATGAGGAACAGGTTACGCCGACCGAGGACGTCACCGAACTTGCCGTAGACCGGCATCACGATGGTCGAGGCGAGCAGGTAGCCGGTCGTCAGCCACGCCTGGTGTGCGACGCCGCCGAGTTCGCCGACGATGGTGGGCATCGCCGTCGAGACGATGGTCTGGTCGAGGCTGGAGAGCAGCATCCCCGCGATGAGCGCGGAGAAGATGATCCAGATCCGGCGCTGCGTGAGGAGCAGCGGCCCGTCGGTGCCTGGGCGGGCACGCTTGGTGGTGCCCGGCGCGGTGGCGCTCATTCGGTGGTGTCCTGTCCGGTCGTGGTGGCCGCCCGCATCAGGCGGAGGTTCTCGGTGAGCAGCTCGTCGAAGGGCGGGCCGGTGGTCTCGTCGAACGCGTCGTCGAAGAACGTCTCCGCCGTCACCTTGAGCAGCCCCGCCGCGGCCTCGGTGACGAGGCGGGCACGACGGTCCGCCGGGTCGTCCCACCCGAAGCGCACACGGACGGCGGCCGTGATCCGGCCGAGCTGCACGTCGGTCGCCGAGAGGAACCGGGCGACGAGCGCCGGCTCCCGCTCGAAGACCCCGCGGACGAGGACCTCGTCGGCGCGGTCGATCCCCGCCCGGTGGAACTGGTCGATCGCCAGCGCGACGATCGAGTCGAGCGGTGGGAGGTCGGCCCGGACGACGCCGCCCGCGGCGTACGCGTCGATGGCCTCGACGTCCGCGTTGATCTCGATGCCGAGCACGGCGTCGTCCTTCGACGCGAAGTGGTTGAAGAACGTCCGCCGGGACACCCCGACCGTCTCGCAGAGCTGCTCGATCGTGAAGCCGTGCAGCCCGTGCTCGACGGTCGCCCGACGTGCCTCGACGATCATGCGTCGGCGCAGCGCGCGGGTGCGTTCGGTGGTGCTCACCGAACAAGAATTGCACTATCGCACTGAGAGTGCAATGTGCGATCGGGGTACCGCTACAGCGCCTTCTCGAAGCAGAACGACCACGGCATCGTCGCGGCGTAGGGCTCGTACACGGGGATCGGCGACCACCCGGTCTTCTCGTAGAGGGCGACGGCCTCGGGCTGCTTGTCGCCGGTCTGCAGGATCAGCCGCGCGGCACCCGACTCGCGCCCGACGCGCTCCCCCTCGGCGAGCAGGGCCGTCGCGGCCCCCTTGCCACGGGCGGCGGCGAGGACGATGAGACGCTTCAGCTCGACCTCGTCCCCGAGGCGGCGGACGGCGATGTGCCCGAGGGGCTCGCCGTCGTCGTCGAGCGCGAGGATCGAGGTGATGATCGTGGCCGGGTCCACCGCGAGCGCCCGGTCGCGTTCGGCGGTGACCGCCGGGTCCTCGTCGCCGTTCGACGAGCCGTACCGCTCGTGCATCTCCTCGTCCATGCGGGCGCGGAGCGCCACGCCACGGGGGTCCTCCCACGGAACGCGTTCGATCGTGATCACGACCGTCGATCCTGTCACGGATGCCGCCGTCGGCGCGACGTGGGCACGGAGCGCACGGCCGTCCAGGAGGCGCGGATCGCCCCCTGCACGGCCGTCGCGTCCGTCAGACGGTGATCGACTCGCCCGCGGGCAGGATGCGGATCGGCACCGGTCCGAGCCCGTCCGGGCCGAGGAACCGCGCGGCGGACTGCTGGCCGAGCTCGCTCAGCATCGCCTCGTGGATCTGCACGGCGCGCTCGGGCGCGACCTCGCGGACGTAGTCGACGGCCTCGGCGGTGCTCGTCCACGGCCCGCTGGTCGGCAGGAGGAGGGTCTCGACCGGGACACCGGGCACGAGGTACGCGTCACCGGGGTGGAAGACGGTGCCGTCCACGAGGTAGCCGACGTTCGCGATCGTGGGGACGTCGCGGTGGATGACGGCGTGCTCCTCGCCGAAGACCTGCACCGAGAACGGCCCGACCTCGAACGCGTCGCCGGCGCTGACCGCGACCACGCGGCCGTCGTGTGCGCCGAGCTGCTCGACGATCGCCGCCGGTCCGCACACCACGAGGGTGTCGTCGGCGTCGAGCCCGGCACGGACGGCGTCGATGTCGAAGTGGTCGGGGTGCTCGTGCGTGACGAGGACCGCGGTCGCGGCACGGACGAGGTCGGCCGCCTCCGGCGTGAACGCGCCCGGGTCGATGACGAGGGTGGTGCCGTCCTGCTCGAGGACGACCGTGGCGTGGTTGTACTTCGTCAGCTGCATGCCGAAAGTCTACAACTGTGTTGTAGGACTCCGTCCGGCGCACGGTGAGGAAGCGTTCAGTCCGCCCGTCGTGCGATGCGTTCGAACAGCTCCGGCAGCCGCTGCAGCACCGCGCGCTCCTCGTCGTCGAGCTCCTCGCGCAGGGCGGCCGCGAGCCAGTCCGCACGCGCGTCCATCTCGTCCTGCAACACGGTTCGGCCCGCAGCGGTGATGCCGATCACCGACACCCGGCGGTCGGTGTCCGAGGCCGCGCGCTCGACGAGGCCGAGGTCGGCGAGCTCGGCGACCGTCCGGGACTGCCCCTGGTGCTTCACGCCGCGCCGTCTGGCGAGGTCCGCGATGGTCATCGGCCCCTCGCGGTGCAGGAACCCGAGCGTCGTGGAGTGCGTCGTCGGCAGGGCGTCGGACTCGCGGCGGATCGCGCGCACGACCCGTCCGATCGCGTGCCGGAGCTGCGCGGCGAGCTCGTCGGTCGGGTCCATCCCCCGACCGTACCGCCGACCCAGCCCGGGCTACCGACCGGCGCCGTCCTTGTCGGCCCGGTCGTCGGACACGGTCGCCACGTGCAGGATGCGGTCGCGGACGACGTCCGCCGCGCGGTCGTCCGCCGTCACCACGACCCGGACCGTCGGCCCGTCAGTCGCGAGCACGGTCCGGCCGTGCTCGGCCCCGCCGACCACCACGTCGAGGGGCGTGGTCCGGACGACGGGCTCGACCTCACCCGCCGCGATCGCCGCCGCCAGCGGGTCGTGGAGCGGTGCCCGGCGGACGTGGTCGACCGACTCGTAGAAGTCGACGTAGCTCCGCAGCATCGTGCCGAGTGCGACCCGCAGTGGATCGCCGGCCGCCGTGAACCGGTCGGCGTCGGCGTCGTCGAAGCGGTGCTGCCGGGTGACGTCGAGCGGCACGAGCACGAGGTCGAAGCCGGCGCGGAGGACCCGACGGGCGGCCTCGGCGTCGTTGTGCACGTTCGCCTCGGCCGTCGGCGACACGTTGCCCACGTCCCACACCGCGCCGCCCATGATCGTGAGCGTGCCGACGAGCTCCGGCAGTCGCGGCTCGGCCTCGAGCGCCACGGCGAGGTTCGTCAGCGGCCCGATGGCCAGGACGTCGAGCTTCCGGTCACCCGTGGCGTGTTCGCGTGCGAGCCGGACGAGGAGCTCGGCCGCGGGGTCGTCCGCGGCGGCGACCCCCGGCGCCAGCTCGACGCCGCCGATGCCGTTCGCCCCGTGCACGTGCGGTGCGCCGCCGCCGTACGAGCCGCCGATCGGGTCGTTGGCGCCGATCGCGACGGGCACCGTCCGGCCGCACAGGGCGAGGAGCGCCGCGGTGTTCGCCGCGGCCGTCGCGGCGTCGGTGTTGCCGGACACCGTGCCGATGCCGACCAGGTCGACGTGCGGGACGTCGAGCAGGTAGGCGAGGGCGAGGGCGTCGTCGACACCGGTGTCGCAGTCGAGGAAGAGCGGGACGGTGGCGGTGGTCACCCCGTCATCCTCCCATCGCCACCCAGACCGGGAAGGCCGCCGCGGCGCTCCACGCCTGCGGACGACAGGCGGCCGGGTACGGTGCCGGGCGTGCGACCTCGGACACGTCGTCCCCCGCGTGCAGCTCGGGCATCCGGAAGTCGAACGCGACCGCCGCCGCGAGGAGCTGCTCCGCCAGCGTCCGGGCCGCGTCGTGGTGTCCGGAGCGGGTGAGGCCGGCGATCACCACGGCGGTGTCGTGCGCCCAGACGGTGCCGCCGTGGTAGCTCAGCGGCCAGTACCCGGCGGCCGTCGTGGACAGGGTCCGCAGACCGAAGCCGCTCGCCATGTCCGGGCGCACGACCCGGTCGGCGACCACGGCCTCCTCGTCCGGGGTGAGCACTCCCGTGCCGAGCAGGTGTCCGATGTTGCTCGTCGCGGAGTCGACCGGCCGCTTGTCGGCGTCGAGGGCGATCGCCGGGTACCGGCCCACCTCGTCGGCCACCCAGAACGCGGCGCGGAAGCGTTCGGCGAGCCGCGCCGCCCATGCACGCCAGCCGTCCCCGCCGTCCCGTCCGAAGGCGTCGAGCAGGTCGGCACCGTGCACCGCGGCCTCGTGGGCGTAGCCCTGCACCTCGCACAGCGCGATCGGTCCCGTGGCGAGTGTGCCGTCGCGCCACTGCACGCTGTCGCCGGAGTCCTTCCAGCCCTGGTTCGCGAGGCCGCGGCCGGACTCGTCGACGTACTCGAGCAACCCGTCGCCGTCGGCGTCGCCGTGGTCGCGCATCCACGCGAGCGCCCGCTCCAGCGCGGGCAGGAGCGCCTCGACCTCGGCGTCGGGGAGCCCGGCACGCCACGCGTCGTGCAGCAGGCACACCCAGAGCGCGGTCGCGTCGACCGTGCCGTAGTACAGCGGCGGCAGCGAGATCTCGTCGTTGTCGACCGGCAGGGACGCCTGGCGCAGCTCGTGCATGATCTTGCCGGGCTGCTCGGCGGTCGTCGGGTCGTCGCGGGTGCCCTGCAGGGCGGCGAGGACCCGGAGCGTGCCGCCGGCGGTGCTCGTGTCGACGGGCAGCAGGAACCGGGCGGCCCAGATCGAGTCGCGGCCGAACAGCGTGAAGAACCAGGGGGCGCCGGCGGCGATGAACTCGCCCTCCGGCCGTGCGAGCCGGAGCGCGTCGAGGTCGTCCGTCGCCCGCTCGAGCCACCGCCGGAGCCGGTCGTCCCGCACGTCGGCCGGTGCGTCGAACGGACGCGGGGTCCGCACCCCGGACACCACGGCGTCGGGGGTCCGGACCGCGCAGTCCCAGCCGAGCTCGACCTCGTGCGCCCGACCGACGCGCCACCGCAGCACGACGTCGTCGCCGTCCACCGTGACCGCGGCACCGGGTGCCTCGAGCCGGACCTCGACCGACCCGGCGGTCCACGTGGCGTGGGCGCCGTCGGCCGTGGCGGTCACGGGCACCCGACCGAGGCCGGCCTTCACCGCGTCCATCCCCGCCGCGTCCGGTCGGATCCGCACCGTGACCTCGAGCGGGTCGACGCCGGCGGCGGTCCCGCGCAGGCGATCGGTGACCCGCAACCGCTCGGACACCCCGTCGATGCGGACGGTCCGGCGACGGTCGAGCCGGACGTCCGGGTCCGCACCGGCGCCGTCGAGCCCGCGCAGGAGTCCGCTGAACACGACCGCACGGGCGCCGGACGGCACGACCGCGACCGGCTCGACGTCGGTGCCGGCGACCCGCACGTCGACCCTGGCGACGAACCGTTGGTCGCCGGTCCAGTAGCCGTGCACCGGGTTGGCACCGATCGATCCGTCCCGACCCGACCACGCCTGGGTCGGCGCGGCGACGACGACCACCTCGTCGTGCAGCAGCGGCTGCAGCGGCACGGTCGGCGTGACCGCGGTCGTGGGACTGGTGGAGGTGGTGGTGGAGGTCACGGGGTCTCCTGGTCGACGGGCTCGGGCCCGGTCTCGGTCTCGGTCTCGGTCTTGGTGGGCTCCACGGCGGCCGGTGGACCGGTGCGGTGGGGGTGGGGGTGGGGCGCGTCGGAGGGCGGGCGGGGCGTCACTCCTTGACCGCCCCGTCGCTGGTGTTCATGATCCGCCGCTGGAAGACGAAGAACGCGACGGCCACCGGGATGGTCATGACGAACGCCGCCGCGAGCTTCACGGGGAACTGGTTCCCGGCGCTCAGCGCGCCCGAGGCGAGCGATGCGACGCCCTTCGTGAGCGTGGTCAGGTCGGGAGACGAGGTCGACACGATGAAGTGCGCGAGCTCGTTCCACGAGCCCTGGAACGACAGGATCGTGATCGTCACGACGGCCGGACGCGCCATCGGGAGCACGATCGACCAGAACGTCCGGAACGTGCCGGCGCCGTCGATCTTCGCCTGCTCCTCGACGCTCGCCGGGATCGACTCGAAGAAGTTCTTCATGATGAACACCCCGGCGGCGTCCACCAGCAGCGGCACGATCATGCCCGAGTACGAGTCGTACATGCCGAGCTGGTTGATCACGAGGAACTTCGGGATGAGCAGGACCACGCCCGGCACCGCCATCACGGCGATGAGCAGGGCGAAGACCGTCTGCCGCCCGGGGAACCGGAGTCGCGCGAGGGCGTAGCCGGCAAGCGAGTCGAAGAAGATCCGACCGAGCGTGACGAACACCGCGACGATGATCGAGTTCATCGCCCAGATCCCGAAGTCCGAGTTCTCGAAGAGGGTCTGGAAGGCGGCCCCCGTCCACGTCACGGGGAGCGCGAGCGGGTGCAGGGAGGCGTCCTGGTCCGTCTTGAACGCGTTCACGATCGCGACGTAGAAGGGCAGCAGGTAGACGACGGCGATGAGCGCGCCGACGACCAGCAGGGCCACGCCGCGCGGCGTGGTCCGCCTGGGCCGTCGGCCCGGGCCGGGTGTCTCGGTGCCGGTGGCGGCGGGGCGGGGTGGCACCGCGCCTCCTGGACCTGCCGTACGCCAGGCGCGGGTCGGCTCGGTGCCGCCGCCGGCGGTCGCCGACGTGGGTGCGCTGGTCATCGGGTGCTCCTCTGCTCGATCCACCGCATCCGTCGGCGGGACACCGGCCGGTCGCGCAGCGCCCAGCGCTGCAGCAGCGTGAAGACGACGATGATGCCGAACAGGATGAAGGCGATGGCGGCGCCGACGCCCCACTGCTGGCTGCCGTTGAAGGCGGCGGAGTACGACAGGTAGGCCGGGGTCAGCGTGGTGTTCGCCGGGGCACCCTTGGTGCCCGTGTAGATCTGGTCGAACACCTGCCACGTGCCGATCAGGCCGAGGGTCAGCACCGTGAAGAGCGTCGGGCGCAGCTGCGGCAGGGTGACCCGCCAGAACCGCGTCCACGATCCGGCGCCGTCGATCATCGCCGCCTCGTCGACGTCCGGCGACAGGTTCTGCAGCGCCGCGACGAAGAGCAGCATGAACGTGCCGCTCGTCGTGAACACCGCGAGCAGGATGAACGCCGTCATCGCGACCGACGGGCCCGCGAGCCACTCCCACCACGAGACGCCGAGCAGTGTGTGGTCGGCGAGGAACGCCGGCGGGGTGCCCGCACCGAGGTGGAACAGCCCGGTCGGCTCGTTGAACCAGTTCGGTCCGGTGATCCCGATCCAGCTGATGACCTTGTTCACGGCACCGGTGGACGAGAACAGGAACAGCCAAAGGACGGTGATGGCGACGGAGCTCGTCACCGAGGGGAAGTAGAACGCGGTCCGGAAGAACCCGCGCCCGCGCAGCGCCCGTCCGCTGACGAGCAGGGCGAGCCCGAGCGCGACGGCGGTCTGCAGCGGCACGACGAACACGACGTACCAGAGGTTGTTCCGCAGCGCGGTGCCGAAGTTCTGCTCGTCGAGGCCTCCGCCGCCGAGGATCTTCGCGTAGTTCTGCCCGCCGACGAAGGAGACGTCGGACGAGAACGGACTGCCGACCCCACGCCAGTCGGAGACGCTCACCCACGCGGCCATCAGGACGGGGACGAGCAGGAACAGGCCGAGGACGATGATCGTCGGCGCGGTGAACAGCCAGCCCGAGACGGCCTCGGCGCGGTTCTTCCGGGACACGTCCGTCAGCCCTTCAGCGCGGCGGCCATGTTCTTCTGGACGCCCTCGAGCAGGGTCTTCGTGTCGGTCGTCCTGAGGCTGCCGAGCTTCGAGTCGAAGTCGGCGAGGACGTCGGCGGTCCCGGATGCGTTCGGCAGGCCCTGGGCGGCGTCGGCCTGGTCGAGGAACGCCGCGTCCCGGGGGTACTCCTGCTTCCAGGTGCTCGCGGCCGACTCGACCGAGGGCATCACGCCGAAGGCCTTCGCGAATGCCAGCTGCTGGTCCGTGCTCGTCATCTTCTCGACGAAGGACAGCGCCGCCTTCTGGTTCGGCGAGTCCTTGGCGATGCCCCAGCAGTTCGTGAACTGCAGGGTGCCGGCGCCCTTCGGCCCCTTCGGCAGGGCGACGACCCGGTAGTCGACGCTCGGGTAGCTCGACGACATCGCACCGGTGAGCCAGTTGCCCTCGATCGTCATCGCCGCCTTGCCCTTGCCGAAGGCGTCACCGCCCCAGCTCTCGCCGAGGTCGCTCGAGAACTGCATCGAGCCGTCCTGGAGCAGCCCCTTGACGTAGTCGAGTGCCTCGACGTTCGCGCTCGAGTCGACCGTCGCCTTCGTCTGGGCGCTGTTCGTCAGGGCGCCGCCGGCCTGGGCCATAAACGCACCGAGGCGTTCGACCTGGGGGCTCGTGGTCAGGCCGACCCGACCGTCACGGGTGAGCTTCTCGGAGACGGTCTTCAGCTGGTCCCACGTGGTGGGGACGTCGCTGTCGGTGAGCCCGGCGGCCTTCCAGTCCTTCGTGTTGATGAACAGCGCGAGCGTGGAGAAGTCCTTCGGTGCGCAGTAGAGCGTGCCGTCGACGGTGAACGACTTCGTGAGCGTCGGGTAGAAGTCGCTCGAGCCCTGCAGCCGGTCGCCGTACGCCAGCAGCGAGCCGTTCGCCGCGTACCCGGCGAGGGACGA
This sequence comes from Curtobacterium sp. LFS084, assembly GCF_047977705.1. Taxonomy (NCBI): domain Bacteria; kingdom Bacillati; phylum Actinomycetota; class Actinomycetes; order Micrococcales; family Microbacteriaceae; genus Curtobacterium; species Curtobacterium sp. LFS084. Next base: position 3,843 of record NZ_JBFPFM010000036.1, on the reverse strand, counting down.
CGTGCTCACGTAGAAGACGTCGGCGGGCTTGCCGGCCGCGAAGCCCTGGGCGAGCTGCTGGTCGAGGTTGTTCGCGGGCTGCACGGTCGCATCGGTGCCGGAGGACTTCGACCACGCGGCGGCGGCGCTCTTCACGGCGGCGGTCTCGGCGTCGCCGGACGAACCGATCAGGACGGTGAGCGGGTCGTTGCTCGAGGTGAGCTTCGCGGCGGAGCCGCCGGAGCCCCCGGAGCCGCTGGTCCCCGAGCTGGAGAAACCGGATCCGCAGGCGGAGAGGGTCAGGGCTGCGGTGAGCGCCATCGCTCCCGCGGTCAGCATGCGTGCTGTGCGTCGTTGCATCAGGGGGACTCCTCGTCGAGTTCGTACTTCGATCGTTCAAATTTGATCGATCAAACGAGTCGACCATACACCGCGGAGGCGCTACGGTGAACCCCATGTCGCATCCCGCCACCGTCGCCGACGTCGCCCTCGCCGCCGGCGTCTCGCGGCAGACGGTGTCGAACGTGCTGAACCGGCCCGAGGTCGTCCGACCCACGACGCTCTCGCGGGTGCAGGCCGCCATCGACGACCTCGGGTACCGCCCGCACGCGTCCGCCCGGCGCCTCCGCACCCGCCAGAGCTCGACCCTCGGCGTCCGGCTGGAACCGGTGCACGGCATCTCCGGCGCGGTGCTCGACCGCTTCCTGCACGCCCTGGTCGACAGCGCCGACGAGCGCGGCATGCGCATCCTGCTCTTCACGGCCACCGACGTCGACGACGAACTCGCCCACATCGAACGCCTCGTCGAGGGGTCGGACGTCGACGGGTTCGTCCTCTCCTCGACCTTCCACGGCGATCCGCGTGCGGTCTGGCTCGGCACGCGGGACATCCCCTTCGTGACCTTCGGGCGACCGTGGGGGCTGCCGGACATGGACGCCGCACCGCACCCCTGGGTGGACGTCGACGGGCGAGCGGGCGTGCACGACGCCACCGCGCACCTGCTCGCCCGGGGGCACCGGCGGATCGGGTTCCTGGGGTGGCCGAGCCCCTCCGGCCAGGGCGACGAGCGCCGACGGGGCTGGCAGGACGCGATGCGCGCCGCCGGTCTGCCCGAGGACGCCGGGCTCACCTGCGGGGACGACGTGACGGCGGCCACCGCGACGGTGGCGGACGCCCTCCGGCACGGCGAGGGGTTCGACGCCCTCGTCTGCGCGTCCGACACGCTCGCCCTCGGGGCGCGGTTCGCCCTCGGCGCGGCGGTGCCGGTGGTCGGCTACGACGACACTCCGGTGGCCGAGGCGGTCGGCATCTCGAGCGTCGAACAGCCCCTGGTCGAGGTCGCGTCGGCCGCGGTCGAGCTGCTCATGGGTGCTGGGCGGACGGTCCTGCCCGCGTCCACCGGCCACCGTCTGCTGGCACCGCGGGTGGTCTGGCGGGACTGACCCGCACAGGACACGATCGGATGACGATCGGGTCGTCCGGGACCGAGCGCGACTACCGTCCGGTCCGGGTCCGCAGGTGGGCCCGCGATCGACACCAGGGGGAACTCGTGCGACGGAACAGGACCACCGGGCTCGCGCTGCTCGCACTCGCGGCGCTCCCGCTCACCGGGTGCGCCCAGGCGACGTCGGGGGTCGGAACCGGCCCGTCCGACGGGGCGTCGACGAGTGCGGCAGCCACCACAGCTGCCCCGACCGCCCCGACGAGCGCCAGCCCTCGCCCGACGTCCACGATCACGCCCGTCCCCGGCGTGGACGACGACGCCGGGCGACTCCCCGACTCCTGCAGCGGGCTCATCACGGCCGGCAGGTGGGACTCGGCCTTCGCCGACGCCCCGCTCAACGACCCGGCCGCCGTCGGGAACCCGGTGGTGGTCCCGAAGGACGACCTCACGCCGGTGCTGCAGCCCGACGGCAAGCAGCTGTACTGCGTCTGGCGGGACCCGCAGGCGGACACGACGTTCCTGTCGATCCGGGTCGCGACGGTGGACTCGACCACGGCCTACCCACACCTGAAGTCGGCACTGAACGGCTACGACTGCTCGCTCGACGGGTACGGCTACCGCTGCCAGGAGATCTCCGAGAACAGCCAGTACCCGGTCACCGACGGCGACACCTACTACACGCGCGGCGACGTCGGCATCCACATCCAGCAGTCGAACGTCACGACGTCGGGCCTGCTCGACGACGTCATCGCACACGTCTTCTAGCGGTCGGCCGGACGCGACCGGATGTGCGCTCGCTCACCCTGGGGGCCGTACAGGCAGAGCACCTCGGTGACCTCGTCCGTGGTGTTGCCGACCCAGTGCGGCGTGTGCGTGTCGAACTCGACGACCTCACCGGGCCCGAGGTCGAAGTCGCGGTCGCCCAGGAGCAGTCGGAGTCGTCCGGACAGCACGTAGAGCCACTCGTAGCCCTCGTGCGTCCGGAGGGTCCGGTCCGTGTTCGGCGGTTCCGGCGGGATGAGCTGCTTGAACGACCGCACACCACCGGTCCGTCGAGTGAGCGGCACCACCACCCGGCCGCCGTGCACCTCCGGTGCGAGGTGTACCCGGGGATCGCCGGTCCTCGGCGCTCCGACCAGGTCGTCGAGGGGCACCTGGTACGCCCGGGCGAGCGGCAGCAGGAGCTCGAGGGTCGGCTTCCGCTGGCCGGACTCGAGCCGCGACAGCGTCGAGACCGAGATGCCGGTCTCGGCGGCGAGCGCCGCGAGCGTGACGTCCCGGCGGGTCCGCAGCGCGCGGAGTCGCGGACCGACCCCGTCGACGACCTCCGCCGTCGTGCGCGGGGTGATCCGTTCCTCCCGGTCCGTCGCCACGGCATCCATGTTGCCAGACCGGCAACGATGTTTGCCATCCATGCGTGGGGATCCGCAGGATGCACACATGCGTGATCACTACGACGTCATCGTCATCGGCGGAGCAGTCGCCGGTCTGTCAGCAGCACTCGTCCTCGGCCGGTCGCGACGGTCCGTGCTGGTCGTCGACTCCGGCGAACCACGGAACGCCCGGGCCGCAGGGGTGCACAACTACCTCGGGCGCGAGGGGGCCTCGCCGGCGGCGCTCGGAGCGGTCGGCCGCGACGAGGTGGCCGCCTACGGCGTCGAGGTGACGACCGGGAGGATCGTGGCCGCGTCCGCCACCGACGGTGGCGGTGTCGACACGGTCGGCTTCTCGGTCTCGCTGGAATCCGGCGCGGTCGTCACGGCCCGCCGGCTGGTCGTCGCCTCCGGCGCCCGGGACGTCCTGCCGGAGGTCCCGGGCCTCGCCGAGCAGTGGGGGCGCGGCGTCGTGCACTGCCCGTTCTGCCACGGGTGGGAGATCCGCGACCAGCGCATCGGCGTGCTCGTGACGTCGCCGATCGGGACACACCAGGTGCTCATGTTCCGTGCGCTCAGCGAGGACGTGACGGCGTTCGTCACGGACCCGGCACTCGTCGACGACACCACCCTGGACGGTTTTGCGGCCCGCGGTGTCCGGGTCGTGACGGGACCGGTGCGCGACGTGGTGTCCGACGGCGAGCGGCTCACCGGCGTCTCGCTGGCATCCGGCGAGTTCGTGGCGCTCGACGCCCTGGCCGCGGCGAGCACGGTCGAGGCGCAGGTCGGGTTCCTCGCGGGGCTCGGGCTCGAGGCCACCGACCAGTTCATGGGCGACCACCGCTTCGCCGGCGCGCTGACGGTGGACGGCGTCGGCCAGACGAGCGTCCGGGGTGTCTACGCCGCCGGGAACGTGGCGGCGCCGATGGCCACCGTCATCGCCTCGGCGGCTGCGGGCACGCAGGCGGGCGCGGCGCTGCACGGCGACCTCGTGCAGGCCGACCTGGCGGTGGCGCTGGCGGCGCGCGCCGCCGCGTGAGGCAGCGC
>NZ_JBFPFM010000035.1:0-33816 GCF_047977705.1 Curtobacterium sp. LFS084 | reverse complement strand
TGCACGTCTCCGGCGACGCCGCGAAGCTGCTCAACAGCACCTTCAAGACCGACGCCGTGAAGTCCGGCCTCCTCGTCGGCGTCGCGACCATCACCGCCCAGATCAAGTAACGCCCCCCGCCAGGACGACCGCAGCACCGCGCCACGAGCGCGGTGCTGCGGTCGTTCTGCTGTCCGGGGGAGGGGACGGTCCAGGAGGCGCGGCTCACCTCACCGACGTCGGTGCCACCACCGTCGTGGTCGGTCCGCCTCAGCGGCTGCCCGGTCCGCGGCCGCCTGCGCCTCGGCCGCGAGGCGTTCCTGCTGGCGTTCCCGCCAGCGCCCCACCTCGGTGTCGACGTCACGGAGCGGGGTCACCACCGGCGGCCCACCGAGCAGCTGCCGACGGGCCTCCTTCACGCGGGCGTTGAAGTCCTCGAGCACGGCACGGACGTCGGCCTCGAGGGCGAGGTCGTCGAGCCGTCCGTCCAACTCGCCGTCCTCCTTGCGCAGCGACAGCGCCGGCGGAGCGATGCCGGTGATCTCCTCGCGCTCGATCTTCGCCTTGATCCACCAGTCGGGATCGTGGCGCCCGTCGTTCCCCGGGAGCGGCTTGCCGTGGTACGGGTTGCCCTCGAAGGCGCCCCGCCGCTCGGCCTGTTCGATCTGGGCGCGGGCGTGCGCGGCGACGTCGGCGGCCTTCAGGAGCCGACGTTCCTCGCGGACCTCGTCGGGGTCGAGGGACCCGCGTTCGATCTCGCTGTCCACGAGCTGCTGGTACCGGTAGCGAGCGGCTCGTCGCAGCCGGTCCATGCGTGCATCGACGTCGTTCATGACCCCTCCATGATCACTCCCCGGAGCGCTCCTCGCCAGCGACCTCCTCGATCGTGAGCGCCGCCTGGATGAGCGCGAGGTGCGACAGCCCCTGCGGGATGTTGCCCATGAAGGCGCCGTCCTCGCTGATCATCTCGCTGAACATGCCGACGTCGTTCGCCTGCTCGACCATCTCGTCCATGAGCGCACGGGCGTCGTCGACCCGTCCGACACAGGCCATCGCGGCGGCGAGCCAGAACGAGCACGCCACGAACGGCGACTCCTCGGACTCCATGCCCGAGTACCGGTACACGAGCGGGCCGTGCTGCAGCTGCTCCTCGATCGCGCGGATCGTCGACTCCATGCGGGGGCCGCGGTCGAACGCGCTCATCGCGTGCAGCAGGATCGACGTGTCGAGCTCGTCGGACCCCGGGTACATCACGTAGTACCCGCGCTCCTCGTCCCACCCGTGCTCGGCGACCCACTGCTCGATGAGCTCGCGGTTCTCCACCCACTTGTCGCGGGGACCGTCGATCATGCCCGCGTCGTGCAGCTCCGCCGCGGCGTCGAGCGCCTGCCAGCACCCGATCTTGCTCGAGACGTAGTGCTGCGTGTCCTGCAGCTCCCACATGCCCGAGTCCGGCTCCTCCCAGCGGTGGCACGCGTCGTCGGCGAGTCCCTGCAGGACGGCGGCGGTCTTCCGGTCGAGGACGTTGCCCGCGCGGACGTACTGGCGGAGGATCTCGAAGACGTCGCCCCACACCCCGAGCTGCAGCTGGTCCCCGGCGCGGTTCCCGATGGTCACGGGGCCGATGCCGTTCCAGCCCGGCACGTCGCGCTCCTCGACGCCGTCGCTCTTCGAGCCGTCCAGCCCGTAGAAGATCGGCATGTCCGAGTCGTGCTCGGCGATGGTCCGCATCACCCACGAGACGGCGGCGTGGGTCTCCTCGCGCAGCCCGAAACGGGTCAGCGCGTGCACCGTGTAGGACAGGTCGCGGACCCACGCGAAGCGGTAGTCCCAGTTCTTGCCGCCCGTGCGGTCCTCCGGCAGGCTCGTCGTCGGCGCTGCCGCGATCGCACCGGTCGGCGAGTAGATGAGCAGCTTCAGTGCGAGGGCGCTCCGTTGCACGTGTTCGGCCCACGGTCCGTCGTAGTCGAACTCCCGCGACCAGGTGGCCCAGTTCTCGATCGTCCGGTCCATCGCGTCGAGGGCGCTCTCCGGGCGTGGCATGAAGATCGGTTCGTCGTGCGTGCCGACGATGGTCAGGATGTGCTTCGAGCCCTCGGTCGCCGAGAACCGTCCGGAGAACCGCGGCCCGTCGTCGTGCCCGGGGTCGAACCCGTGCTCGACGATCGCGATCGTGATGCCGTCGATGCCGATGACGGCACCGTTGGCGGTGTCGAGTCGCTTCGGCTCAGCCGTGTTCAACAGGGTGCCCGGCACGACGGCCCACTCGAGCTCGACGCTGCCGGCGACGCCCTGCACGCACCGCGCGACCTCGGCCCACGGCAGCCGTCCGGCGACCCCGGTCACCATCGCGTCCGTGACGGTCACGGTGCCCGTCGACGTCGTCCAGGTGGTCACGAGCACGTTCGTGCCGGGCAGGTACTCCCTGGAGACCCGGGCGTCCTGGTCGACCGGGCGGAGCGCGACGTACCCGCCGTGCTCGGCGTCGAGGATGCTCGCGAAGACCGGCGGTGAGTCCATCGACGGGATGGGCAGCCAGTCGATGCGCCCGTCACGCGCGACGAGCGCCACGGTCCGACCGTCGCCGATCGCCCCGTAGGAGCGGAGCGGCGCGTACCCGTCGGTGCGTTCCTCGTCGTGGATCACGTCAGGGGTGTCTCCGGTGCGCTCGGTCATGCTCCCAGACTGCCCGTGCCCCGTGCCGGGCCATCAGGCGGACGTACCCCGCGGCGTCGGACCGGTCAGCGCACGCTGCCGCTCGTCGCGGCGAGCAGGTGGTCGAGGAGCGTCCGTCGCCACGGCACCGACGACCAGCCGTGGTCGGCGCCCTCCACCGCGGTGAACACCGCCCCGGGGAGCACCTCGCCGTACCGCTGCCCGTACCGGACGGGGACGATCTGGTCCGCGGTGCCGTGCAGGACCTCGGCGGGGCCGGTGTACCGGTCGATCGTGTCGTACACGTCGAGGCCTGCCCGCACCTCGTCGATGAACGCGGTGCCGAGGGCCATGCCGCCGAAGTCGAACCACCCCTGCTCCCGCGCCGCAGCGAGCGGCTGCCCCTGGATCTCGTCGTGCCGCGCGATGTCGTCGACGACCACACCGGCCGGCGACCACAGGGTGAGCGTCGCGACCAGGTCGGGCACCCGCGCGGCCGCCATGGCGGACTCCACCGCGCCGAGGCTGTGGGCCACGACGTGGACGGGCGCGTCGGCGTCGGCGGCGAGGCTTCGGATCATCCGGGCGACCTGTTCGACCTCGTCGCCGATGGTGATGTCGGCGAAGTCGCCGTCGCTTGTGCCGTGTCCGAGGCGGCTGTAGGAGCGCGCGGCGGTGCTGTGCTCGGCCAGCGCGCGGGCGGTCTGGACGAACAGCTGCTGCCCGCCGGTGTCGGTGCTGCCGAAGCCGTGCACGAGCAGAGCGGCTCGGTGCCCGGGCGCGACGTCGCCGAGCTGCCACCCGCGGAGCGTCCGACCGCCGTGGTCGAGCGAGATCGTCGTCGTCGTCGCCATCAGTTGCTCCGGTCCGCGAATCCAGCGGGCAGGTCGTCCGGGGCGGTGTCGACGATGGTCTCGTCGTCCTCGCCGACGTGCTCGAACAGCGTGATGTGGGCGAACTCGGGCACGACGTAGATCGGGTAGGTGGGGCCCTGGTCGCGGTACTCGCGCATGCGGTCGAGGTGGTCGTTCTGGAACAGCACGGTCTTGCTGCCGTCCTCCTCCACCCAGTGCGGGAAGAAGATCGTGCCGTGCAGGACCCGCTCGCCGGGCACGACCGTCACGACGACGCTGGTACCGGTCGGTTCGTTCCACGACACCTTGTAGACGCCGGCGGTGAGGGCGACCAGGTCGACCTGCTGGTCCTTCACCCAGCGGCCGCCCACCATGCCGGAGTGGATGCGGTAGTCGATCGTGGTGGCGTTCTTCACGTACATCTCGTACTGCCACCCGTTGGCGTAGGTGTAGATGAAGCGGTGGCCGACGATGCCGGAGAGGTCCTGCTCGGGGACGGGGTGCTCGACGCTGGTGGTGATGTCCATGCCATCGAGTTTGCTCCCGGATTACGTTTGTTGCAAGCGTACTTCCGGTGACTACCCTGGGAACGTGGACGAGCGAGCGGACGGATCCGACCTGCCCCGGGTGGCCCGGCGACTGAGCGCCGAGATCGGGCCGTTCCGACGTGTCCTGCTGACCACCGCGCGGTCGTCGGTGGACCTCCCCGACATCCCGGACGCGCAGATCGAGGTGCTCCGACGGCTCGACGAGGACGGGTGGTCGAGCCCGACGGCGATCGGCCGTGCGCTCGGCCTCGCACGCTCCACCGTGAGCAACCTCGTCCAGGCGATGGAGCGCGACGGGCTGGTCGAACGGCGGCTCGCGCGCGGTGACGGGCGGAGCACCGAGGTCGGCTTGACGACCCTGGCCCGGGAACGGCTGGCGGTCTACGACGCCTCGGCCGAGCGGGTGCTCGTCCGGGCGATGTCCGCGCTGTCAGAGGACGACCGGCGGGCGCTCGCACGTGCGGTGCCGGCGCTCGCGCGGTTGCGCGAGCAGCTCGACGACTGAGACCAGCGACCGAGCCGGGCGACCGAGCCGGGCGACCGAGCCGGGTGACCGAGCCGGGTGACCGAGCCGGGTGACCGAGCCCAGCCGCCGAGCCGGGTGACCGAGCCCGGCGACCGGGCAGTCGACCGGCGACCGCGCCAGACGACACGCCCGGGATGACTTGTGCATCCCGGGCGTGTCGTACTACGGTCGTGCTCCTGCCCACCGGCAGGACCGCCCGTCCCGGGCACCAGTGGAAGGACCGCGCGTGCGCGCCGAACAGCACCCCGAACAGTGGGTCGAGCTCCAGCTCGACGCACTCGTCGTGCTGCTCGATCAGCGCAACGAGCAGCAGTCCGACCGCTACCCCGCATAGGCACGCGACGTCACCCGACGCCCCGTGCCCACCCGGCCCGGGGCGTCCTCAGAACGCGCTGCCCTCCGGACACCACGGCTCGTGGTGCAGGACGGCAGCAGGACCTCGCCTCGGACCGTCACCGAAGACCGTCACAGAAGGCGGTCGCCGACCGTCACGAAAGCGAGACGAACCATGCAGAAGATCACCGACCGATTGCTCAGCTGGGCCTCACTGCTCGAGGAGAACACCGAGCAGCAGGCCCGCACGACGGCACGGATGCCGTTCGTGTTCCCGCACCTGGCCCTCATGCCGGACGCCCACCTCGGGCTCGGCGCCACCGTCGGGTCGGTCATCCCGACCCTCGGCGCCGTCATGCCCGCGGCCGTCGGCGTGGACATCGGCTGCGGCATGATCGCGGTCCGGACGCAGTTCACCGCGGGTGACCTGCCCGACGACCTGCGGGTCCTCCGCGAGCAGATCGAGCGCGCGATCCCGCTGTCGGCGGGTGCGTCGAACCGGAAGGTCGTCGCGACCGCCGCGCCGCGGATCGCCGAGCTCGAGGCGATGGCCGAGGCCGCCGGCTTCGACCCCGCCGGGGCGCACGGCGGCTGGCGGAACCAGCTCGGCACGCTCGGGTCCGGCAACCACTTCATCGAGGTCTCCCTCGACGAGGCGGACCGCGTCTGGCTCTTCCTGCACTCCGGGTCCCGGGGCGTCGGCAACAAGATCGCCCAGCGGCACATCAGGATCGCCAAGCAGGCGATGCAGCGCTGGTGGATCGAGCTGCCGGACCCCGACCTCGCGTACCTCGTCGAGGGCACCCCGGAGTTCGACCGCTACATCGCCGAGCTGCGGTGGGCGCAGCACTTCGCGCTCCTCAACCGCGAGGAGATGATGGACCGCGTCGTCCGGCAGCTGTCCGAGGTGCTCGGGACCCCGGTCGACGAGCAGGAGCGGATCAACTGCCACCACAACTTCACGCAGCGCGAGACGCACTGGGGGAAGAGCGTGTGGGTGTCCCGCAAGGGCGCGATCCAGGCGAAGGCGGGACAGCCGGGGCTCATCCCGGGGTCGATGGGCACGGCGTCGTACGTGGTCGAGGGCCTCGGCAACAAGCCGTCGCTGGAGTCGTCGCCGCACGGTGCGGGCCGGCTGTTCTCGCGGAGCGCGGCACGGCGGACGTTCACGCACGACCAGCTCCGCGAGGCGATGGTCGGCATCGAGTACCGCGACACCGACGCCTTCCTCGACGAGATCCCGGCGGCGTACAAGCCGATCGACCAGGTGATGGCGGACGCGTCGGAGCTCGTGTCGATCCGGCACACGCTGCGGCAGGTCGTCAACGTCAAGGGTGACTGACGAGGCGACCACGGTCACGACGGGAGGCGCGGGGGGGGCCCCCCCCCCCCCCCCCGCCCGTCTGCCAGATCGCCGGGTGTCACCGCCCCTGCCGGACAGGGGCGGTGCGGACGGGCACGCTCGATGGGGTGAGTGAGCAGGCGGAACAGGCGGCCCGGACGACCGGCCGCGAAGCGAAGCGCATCGCCGACAGTCGGTGGTTCGAGCTGACGGCGCGCGCAGGGTTCGTCGGCAACGGCATCGTGCACCTGCTGATCGGGTACTTGGCGATCCTGCTCGGCGTCGGCACCGCGTCGTCCGGGAGCGAGACCGACCAGTCCGGTGCGCTCCAGCAGCTCGAAGCGGTCCCCGGCGGCGTCGTCCTGCTGTGGGTCGTGGCGATCGGGTGTGCGGCGCTGACGATCCGTCTCGCGCTCGAGGCCGTCGTCGGCGGCCGGACCGACAGCGCCCGTGCGTGGGGCAACCGGTTGAAGAACGTCGGCAAGGCCGTGGTCTACGGGGTCATCGCGTACTCCGCGGCGTCGTACGCGGTCGGCGCGGGGAAGAGTTCGAGCGGCTCGTCCCGGAGTGCCGCGGCCACGGCGCTCGCGACCCCCGGCGGTGTGTTCCTGCTCTTCCTCGTCGCCGCGATCGCCGTCGCGGTCGGCGTCGGCCTCGTGGTCATCGGCTGCCGGCGCTCGTTCTGGAAGCAGCTCGTCCGGCCGCGACGGCCGATCGAGCAGGTCGTCACCGTGCTCGGCGTCGTCGGGTACGTCCTGAAGGGCATCGCGATCGTGGTCGTCGGTGTCCTCGTCGCCGTCGCGGCGGTCCGGAGCGACCCGGACCAGGCGACCGGACTCGACGGGGCCTTCGACGCGCTGCGCTCGATGCCCGGCGGGGCGTTCGTCCTCGTCGTGATCGGCATCGGCTTCATCGCCTTCGGGGTCTACAGCTTCTTCCGCGCCCGCTACGCCCGCCTCTGACCACGGGGCGGACCCCGCGAACACCTTCAGCCACCGCCGGGGCGGTGTCCCGCTGATCGGCCGTCCCGCGGGTATCCTGGGCGATCGCCCGAAGCCGAGGAGCGACGACCGACCCGAGGAGACCCACGTGGACGACGAGCACACGGACGCTGGACCGGATCCGGCGAAGCGACTGGGCGAGGCGGAGGACGCCGACGTCACGGTCGAGGTCGACCGGGTCGCGGTGGACGGCACCTACGTGCGGGTGAGTTCGGTGGGGCAGCCCGGTGACCGGGCGTTCCTGCTCGTCGCGGGACTCGGGATCGCGGCCACGTACTACGAGCGACTCGCCCCGCACCTCAACGAGAACGGCCCGGTGCACGCCCTCGACCTGCCGGGCTTCGCGGGTGTCCCGCGCTTCCGGGGGAAGGTCTCGATCGAGCGGTACGCCGACGCGGTCGAGAAGGTCATCGACGACCTGCGGCTCGTCGACCCGGTGCTCGTCGGCCACTCGATGGGGACGCAGGTCGTGACCGAGGTGGCCGCCCGTCGGCCGGAGATCTCCGACCTGGTGCTCATCAGCCCGGTGGTCGACTCGCACGCGCGGACGGTCCGGCAGTCGGCGTTCCGGTTCCTCCGGTCCACGGTGCACGAGCCCGCGGCGGTGCGGTGGCACGGGATCACGGCGTACGCGCTGTGCGGGTGGCACTGGTTCTCGAAGGTCCTGCCGCGGATGATCGCGTTCCCGATCGAGGAACGCGCCGCCGAGGTGCAGGCCCACACGCTCATCGTCCGTGGCGAGCACGACGCGATGGTGCCGCGCGACTGGGTCCGGCGCCTCGCACGGGTGTTCCCGTACGCGGTGCTGCGCGAGGTCGTGGACGGTGCGCACTCGGTCATGCACGCGCAGGCCGACGCCGTCGCCCAGCTCGCGGTCGCGCACGTCGCCGGGCGGCTGCCCGACCGCGGCGTGTCCTCGCTGCAGCGGGTGCGGGACGACTCGACGTCGTCCGACCTCGCCCGGCTGAGCCCGCGGGACGCCTGGCTGCTCGTGAAGTCACGCTTCGTCGAACTGGCCGGCATGGCGCGGAACGACGACGAGACGCTCGAGGCCGCGAAGTCGGCGCACGCGGTGGCGATGGCGGACGGCGACGGCCTGCCCGTCGACCCCGCGGACCGTCGCGAGGTCGTCGACGAGGTCGCGCCGGAGACCCGAGGGTCGGACTGAACCGCGGGACGGAGACCCGAGGGTCGGACTGAACCGCGGGACGGAGACCCGAGGGACGGACTGGACCGCGACCGGGCCCCACGACGAACGCGGCACGGCACCGGTCGAGACGACCGGCGCCGTGCCCCGTGACCGGACCGGTCGCTAGGGCGTGATCCGCCCCACGAGCATGTCCGGGGTGAGGCTGTGTGCCTCGGCGAGGACCTTGCGGGCCTCGTCCGTCTTGTCCCACACGTCCCACAGCAGGACGCCACGCACGGTGTCGTCGTCGTCGAGGTAGTAGACGACGCCCGTGACGGTCGGGTCCTGCCAGTCCTCGACGGTGCGGAGCTTCGTGGAGACCTGTCCGACCGCCTCGTACCCCATGTCGAAGACGTCCGAGTAGAACATCGGCGTGTGGTCGTAGGTCTCGTCGGCGTCGGCGAGGTTGCGGCCCGCCTGACGACCCTGCTGCTGCGCGTTGTCGACGTGCTCGACCCGCCGCGTGCCGAGGATCCGGTCCGGGTACTCGGCGACGTCGCCGGCCGCGAAGACCGAGTCGTCGTCGGTCAGCAGCGTCGAGGACACGACGATGCCGTCGCGCACGGTCAGCCCGGCGTCGGCCGCGAGCTGCGTCGCCGGCTCGATCCCGAGGCCGACCACGACGGCGTCCGCCTCGACCGTGGAGCCGTCGTCGAGGGTCAGCGTGACGCCGCCCTCGTGCTCGGTGCCCCGCTCGACCCGGCGACCGAGCCGCAGCTGGACACCGTGGTCGACGAAGCGCTGCTGGAAGGCCTTCGCGAGGTCCTCCGGGAACATCCGACCGCCGACGATCTCGTCGGGGTCGACCAGCGTCACGCGGGCACCGTTCTGGACGACGCCCGAAGCGATCTCGGTGCCGATGTACCCGCCGCCGACGACCGCGACGTGGGCACCGGCGTCGGCGAGCTCACGCAGCCGCCGGTAGTCGGTGGCGCTGCGGTAGTCGAGCACGCGCTCGGACGGCTCGAGACCGGGCAGTCCGCGTGGTCGGCCGCCGGTGGCGAGGAGCAGACGCTCGTAGCCGTGGGTCTGCCCGTCGGCGGTCGTGACGGTCTTCGCCTGGCGGTCGATCGCCGTCACCGCGGTGCCGAGCAGGAAGGTCGCCCCGGTCTCCTCGGTGTGCAGGTCGACCTTCTCGTCCCAGCTGAAGTCCGGGTCGGTCCAGAGCTTCTTCGAGAGCGCCGGACGGGCGTACGGCCGGTCCGGCTCCTCGCTGAGGATGCCGATCGAGCCCTCGGTGTCGAGTTCGCGGATGCCGCGCGCTGCGGCATCGGCGACCATCCCGCCGCCGACGACGAGGTAGCGGAAGTCGGTCATGACGTCTCCTGGATCGTTGCGACCGAGTCGGTCCCGACTCGGTGGTGACGGCGCACCTGGTCGCCCTTACGAGTGTGCCGAGGCGTCCGCGACGGCCGGCGTGGTGGCGGACGCGAGCGGGGTGCTCGGTGCGCGGTTCTCGGCCGAGACCATCCAGGCGAGCTGCTCGAGGCGCTCGATGAAGCCGTGCAGCAGGTCGGCCGTCGTCGGGTCTTCCTCGTCGACCTCGTCGTGGACGTCGCGCATGGTGCCGGTCGCCTGGTAGAGGCGCAGCGTCACCTGGTCGATGGCGTCGTGGGTCGTGATCTCGCCCTCGGGGAACTGGTCGAGGTGGCTCGTCGCGGCGACGGTCGACGAGCGGCCGTCCGGCACGGCGTAGAGCGCACGCATGCGCTCCGCGGTGTCGTCCGCGAACTCGCGAGCGGCGTCGACGATCTCGTCGAGCTGGAGGTGGAGGTCCCGGAAGTTCGTCCCGAGGATGTTCCAGTGGGCCTGCTTGCCCTGCACGTGCAGGTCGATGAGGTCCACGAGGACCGCCTGGAGGTTCTTGGCGAGCTTGTCCGATGCGTGCATGATCGGTTCCTTCCGCGTTGGTGACCGGTACCAACCCGGTCTACGCGGCGCGGCATGGCGTCCGCTCAGAGGACGCGTCCCCCGTCCGTTCGGCTCGCTCGGTGGGCTCAGTGCGCGACGGCGGGGTCCACCTGGTCGACCGCGGCGCGCATCTGCTCGAGGAACACCGCGACGACCCGGGCGTCGTCCGGCGAGAGGCCCTCGGCGATGCCCATCATCCGGCGGTGCATGACGCCGAGGGTCGCGCGGACCTCTTCGTCGGTCTCGGTGGTCGGCGTGATCACGAGCGCACGCCGGTCGGTCGGGTGCGGGTCGCGCCGGACGTGGTTCGACTTCACGAGCCGGTCGATGAGGATCGTCGTCGACGCCGACGAGATCTTGAGGTAGGCGGAGAGGTCCTTCGGCTTGACCGTCCGACCGGCGCGCTGGGCCTGCAGCAGGAAGCGCACCGCGAGCAGGTCGGTCTCGCCCATGCCCATCGAGTCGCGGGTGCGGCGGCGCATCGCGGTTTCGGCGGCACGGTACCGACGGAGGGCGTTCAGGACGGTCACGCCCCGCTGGGTCGCGTCGTCATCGGGGAACCAGTACCCGGACGCTTCCGTGATCTCCTGCGTGGACATGGGGGACAGGGTAGCCGGTCTCGTTGCTAGGACGTCTAGCGATCTCTCGGGATGCGGTGGGCGCGACCGTGCAGGGACGGGAGGCGCGGTGCGGGCCCGCACCGCGCCTCCCGTCCGCCGCCTGGTCGCGTCGGCGACGTCGTCAGGCCGCGGCCTGCTCCTCGGACGCGCCGGCGAGCGCGGTGAGCGCGCCCTGGACGAGCTCGACGACCTCGGCGTCCTCGCGCGGGTGGGTCTCGGCGAACCGGACGACCGACTGCGGGATCGCGACCTTGACGTCCTCGAGGACCTTCGCACCGGCGATGCCGGCGACCTTCCGTGCGTCGTCGTGCGCCCAGACGCCGCCGAACTGGCCGAACGCCGAGCCGATGACGGCGAGCGGCTTGCCCGAGATGGGCGAGGCGCCGAACGGACGCGAGGCCCAGTCGAGCGCGTTCTTCAGGACGGCCGGGATCGTGCCGTTGTACTCGGGCGTGACGAGCAGCACGGCGTCGGCGGCGTCGATCGCGGCGCGGAAGGCGACGGCCGCGGCGGGCGGGGTGTCGCCGTCGATGTCCTCGTTGTAGAAGGGCAGGTCGACGATGCCGTCGAAGGTCGACAGTTCGATGCCCTCCGGGGCGTGGTGCGCGGCCGCCTCGGCGAGCTTGCGGTTGATGGACTCGGCGCGGAGGCTGCCGACGAGGGCGAGGACGTTCGTCATGGGGATCCTTCGGTTCTGGGACGGAAAGGTGTCATCGACAACCAATGCGTGCGCGCCGAGCGCTATTCCCGGGCCGGTCGGACGCCGTCCCCGGTCGGGCGCACGCCTTCTCGGGTCGCGCGGACGCCTTCCCGGGTCGGGCGATCGTCGCTACGGTGGCGACGTGAGCACGCTTCGGACGCCGGCCAGCACACCCCGCACGACCGACCCGGACTGGTGGCGGGACGCTGTCGTCTACCAGGTGTACCCGCGGAGCTTCGCGGACAGCGACGCCGACGGGCTCGGCGACCTGGCGGGGATCACGAGCCGGGTGCCGTACCTGGCGTCGCTCGGCGTCGACGCGGTCTGGCTCTCCCCGTTCTTCCCCTCGCCCCTGGCCGACGGCGGCTACGACGTGGCCGACTACCGCGACGTCGACCGTCGCCTCGGGACGCTCGACGACTTCGACGCGCTGGTCCGTGCCGCGCACGAGCACGACATCCGGGTCATCGTCGACATCGTGCCGAACCACACCTCGGACGAGCACGCCTGGTTCCGTCAGGCGCTCGCCGCGGCCCCCGGGTCGCCGGAGCGGGCCCGGTACGTCTTCCGCGACGGCGCGGGGGTCGACGGCGAGCTCCCGCCGAGCGACTGGGTGTCGAACTTCGGCGGCAGCGCCTGGACGCGGGTGGCGGACGGCCAGTGGTACCTGCACCTGTTCGCGCCCGAGCAGCCGGACCTCGACTGGTCGAACCCCGAGGTCCGCGCAGACTTCGAGGACACCCTGCGCTTCTGGTCCGACCGGGGTGTCGACGGCTTCCGGGTGGACGTCGCGCACGGCCTGGCGAAGGACCTGTCGACGCCGTACCGGCCGTCCGACGAACACGCGCTGCCCCTCGACGGCTCCGACCCGCTGTACGACCGCGACGAGGTGCACGAGATCTTCCGGGCGTGGCGTCTCGTGCTCGACGAGTACGACCCGCCCCGGGCCGCGGTCGCCGAGGCCTGGGCGCCCGGCCCGCGCCGCGTCCTCTACGCGCGCCCGTCGGAGCTGGGGCAGGCGTTCAACTTCGACCTGCTCGAGGCGCCGTTCGACGCCACCGCGTTCCGGGAGATTGTCGACCGCAACCTGTCGGCGTCGGCCGAGTCCGGTGCGTCCAGCACGTGGGTGCTGTCGAACCACGACGTCGTCCGGCACGCCACCCGCTACGGTCTGCCGGACGGCACCGACACCGACGCGTGGCTGATGACCGACGGCACCGCGCCGGCACTCGACCGGACGAAGGGGCTCCGACGGGCGCGGGCGGCGACGCTGCTGATGCTGGCACTGCCCGGGTCCTCGTACGTCTACCAGGGCGAGGAACTCGGCCTCGAGGAGGCCGTGGCGATCCCGCACGAGCTGCTGCAGGACCCGAAGTGGACCCGCACCGGGCACACCGTGAAGGGGCGGGACGGGTGCCGCGTGCCGATCCCGTGGACCACGTCGGGGCCCTCGTTCGGCTTCGGGGCGGTCGCGCCGCACCTGCCGCAGCCGGCCGACTTCGGGGCGTCCTCGGTCGAGGCGGAGGACGGCGACCCGGCGTCGACGCTCTCCCTCTACCGGGCGGCGACCGCTGCCCGTCGGGACCTGCAGCGCGGCGAGGACCTGGTCTGGCTCGACGCTCCGGCCGGGGTCGTGGCCTTCGCGCGCCACGACGGCTGGCGGTCGGTCACGAACTTCGGGACCGAGCCGGTGCCGCTGCCGGACGGCGAGGTCGTCGTGGCGTCCGGTCCGCTCGCCGACGGGCTGCTCCCCGGGGAGACCACCGTCTGGCTCCGCTGACGATTCTCCGTTCGTCCTCCACAGCCAGGAGGCGCGGGGCGGCGTTCCACAGATCGGCTCACGTCCGTCCGGCGGGTGCGTGCCGCTCGCGACCATCGGGGCATGACAGCTCCCAACACCCCACCGGGCGGCCGACCGCCCGCCCGGTCGCGCCGGCTCCGCCGCGTCGCGGCCGCCGCCTCCGTCCTCACCGCGCTCGGCGTCCTCGCCGCACCGGGCCTCGTGCCGTCCGCCTCCTCGGCCGACGAGCTCGCCTTCCCCTACGAGAACTCGTTCACGACCGCAGCCGGCGGTGCGCTGCACGGTGACGCCACGGTCGTCGACGGCCGACTCCGGCTGACCGACGACGTCAAGGACCAGGCGGGTGCGTGGTCGATGGACGACACGTTCCCGTCCAGCCTCGGGCTCGAGGTCGAGTTCAGCTACGCGATGTACCGCGACGTGGACGACCCCGGTGCCGACGGCCTCCTGCTGTTCCTCGCCGACGGTGCCGCCCCGCAGGGCGTCGGGTCGTTCGGCGCCGGACTCGGGTACGCGTGCCGTCGCGAGGCGTCCCAGGGCGGCGGCCTGTCCTGTGACCTGCCAGGGGTCCCCGGTGGGTTCGCCGGCATCGCGATCGACCACTACGGCAACTTCTCCACGCCGATCAACTACTCCGGACCCGGCGCGCAGCCCGACACCGTCTCGATCCGCGGCTCCGGCGACGGGGTGCTCGGCTACCGGTGGGTCGCCGCCGCCCCGGCTCCCGGCGGCACCGAGACCGACGGGCCGTCGCTCCGGAAGGTCCGGGTGACGCTGCTCCCCGGCGACACGGGCGAGCTCGCGGTCACCGTCCGCCTGCAGGACGGCGACCGGATGCGGACCGTGCTCGACCGGGTCCCGCTGCACGGCGACGGTCAGGCACCGCTGCCGAGCACGCTGCGCCTCGGGTTCGCGGGGGCGACCGGCAGTCACGTCAACGTGCACGAGGTCGACGACCTGCGCGTGTGGACGCCGACCGACGTGGCCGTCGAGCAGGACCTGGCCCCGACCGTCGGTACCGGCGGGGACGTCGACTACACCGTGACCGCACGGAACGTCGGGGTGAACGCGTCGGACCCGAGCGCCCTCGCGGTCGACGTGCCCGATGCCCTGCAGGACGTCACCTGGACCTGCGCGGCCGCGACGGGGTCCTCGTGCGGGACCGGTTCGGGCACCGGCGACGTGGACACGGCGCTCGGACTGCCCCGGGGCGGCTCGGCGACGGTCACGGTGCACGGCAGCGTCCCGGACGATGCCGACGGCACGCTCGAGAGCATCGCCACCATCCGTCCGGCACCCCGCACGGCCGACACGAACGAGGACGACAACACCTCGACGGCGAGCACGACGGTCACCGCCCGGACGGACTCGCACGTCGAGACGGACAAGTCGGTGTCGCCCGCGACCGCGGTCCGACCGGGCGACGAGGTCGAGTACACCGTCACGGCCAGGAACCGCGGGCCGGGCACGGCCGAGGACGTCGGGGCGGTCGACGAGCTGCCCGCCGCGCTGCGGTTCGTCGGGTCGCCGGACGGCTGCACCGCCGAGGGGCAGGACGTGACCTGCCGTTCCGGTGCCGCCCTGGCCGTCGGGGAGTCGGTGGCGTTCCGGATCCGGGCGCGACTCGACCCGAGCTACTCCGGCGACGGCTCGGACGTGGTGAACGTGGCGACCGCGACGTCGCCGACCGACCCGGACGGTGGCGACCCCTCGCCGGGGGTCAGGATCGTGGTGGTCCCCGGGGACGACGGCGACGGCGACGGCGGCGACGGCGGCGGCAGCGGAGGCGGTGGCGGTGACCACGGCGGCGGCTCCGGCGGCGGGGACCACCGCGGCGACCAGGGGCAGCGCCCTGCGGGGCCGGACGGCGGCGTGGCCGTCCCCGCCGGGAAGCCCGGGAACGCCGGCGACCCCGGTGCCGCCGGGCCGGTCCGCACCGGAGCGCTCGCGTACACCGGCACCGAGGGACTCGGGCTCGTCGGTGCGGTGGCGGCCGCAGGGACCGCGCTGGGTGCCGCCGGCTGGTGGCTCGCCCGGCGACGCGTCCGCCGTCGCACCACCGCCCGTGCGACCGGACCGGGGTCACGCTGACCCGGGTCCGACGGTGCCATCGGATGCTGCTGGTTCGAGCATCCTCAGCGGCCGATCGCCCCGCGCGGTCGGCCGCTGCACGGCACGGCGGTAGGATCGAACCACGATCCGCATGCCCGAAAGAGGTCTCGTGTCCGACTCCGTGGACGACTCCGGCCAGCGCGCGCGGTACTGGCCGATCCCCGTCCTCCGGGCCGTGCCAGCCGCGATCGTGGCCATCGTCATCACCTTCTCGTCCAACCACGCAGCGGGCTACGGCCTGCTGCTGTTCGGTGGGTTCGCGACGGTGGACGGGCTCGTGCTGCTCCTCGCCGGCGCCACGCGGCTCCCGTCGGACGGCCGGTCGCGACGGACCACCCTCGTGCAGGCCGTCATCTCCCTCGCCGCCGCGGTCGCCGCGTTCGCGTGCAACGGCCTCGGCCTGCCGGCGTTCATCGCGGTCGTCGCCGCCTTCGCGGTGCTCACCGGGGCACTCGAACTCACCCAGGGGCTCCGCGCACGCGGGCGTTCGCCGTTCGCCCGCGACTGGATGACCGTCGGTGGCCTGACGCTGCTGCTCGCCGTCGCCTTCCTGGTGACGCCGCCCGACTACTCGCAGCAGCTCGGCGGTGTCGAGCGGGTCACCGGCACGCTGGACGCCTCGATCGTCCTCGTCGGCCTGCTCGGCGCGTACCTCGCCATCACCGCGGTCTTCCACGTGATCGCCGGACTCTCGCACAAGTGGGGGACCGCGGCCCCGGCCGCCACCCCGGACGGAGCACCACACGCATGACCACCCCCAGCCGCCGCGACCGCCTGCGCCCGGTCGAGCTCCTCGGGATCTCCGCGATCGTCGCGGTCTTCACCGGGCTCGTCGTGCTGATCGCGACGCGTGAGCTCCAGCTCGCCGCGATCTTCCTCGGCATCGCGTTCATCGTCGTCGTGGTGGTCCTCGCGATGCTGCAGCTGGCGTCGTCGAGCGACCAGGACGACAACGACATGCTCGGTGGGCACAAGACCCCGGGCGAAGGAGACGGCAACGACTTCCACTGAGTCGCACGCCGCCCCCGCGGCCCCGGCGCGACGACCGTTCCAGGGTGACCCAGGCCTGCCGCAGCGCTACCGCCACCGGTACCTGATCCTCGCGGTCTGCTGCATGAGCCTGTTCATCGTCTCGATGGACGCCACCGTGGTGAACGTCGCGCTGCCGTCGATCGGCCGTGAGCTCGGCAGCTCCATCTCCGGGCTGCAGTGGACGATCGACGCGTACACGCTGGTCCTCGCGAGCCTGCTCCTGCTCTCCGGCTCCACCGCAGACCGGATCGGCCGCCGGACCACCTTCCAGATCGGACTCGCGCTCTTCACGGTCGGGTCGCTGCTCTGCTCGCTCGCGCCCTCGGTCGGTTGGCTCGTCGTCTACCGGATGGTGCAGGCGGTCGGCGGTTCCATGATGAACCCGGTGGCGATGTCGATCATCACGGCGACGTTCGACGACGCGAAGGAGCGGGCGCGCGCCGTGGGCGTTTGGGGAGCGGTCGTCGGGGTGTCGATGGGCCTGGGCCCGCTCGTCGGCGGTGCGCTCACGGACACGGTCGGCTGGCGGGCGATCTTCTGGATCAACGTGCCGATCGGCATCGCCGCCGTCGTGCTGACGTTCCTGTTCGTGCCGGAGTCGAAGTCCCCGCGCCCCCGGCGTCTCGACCCCGTCGGGCAGGTACTGGTGATCGTCTTGCTCGCCACCCTCGTCGGTGGGCTGATCGAGGGACCCCGGCTCGGGTGGGCGTCGCCGGCGGCACTCGGACTGTTCGTCCTCGCGGCGGCGGCACTCGTGGTCCTCGTCGCCGTCGAACGTCGGCGCCGGGAGCCGCTCATCGACGTCCGGTTCTTCCGCAGCATCCCGTTCTCGGCCGCCGTCCTCACCGCGATCGGCGCCTTCGGAGCGAACGGTGCGTTCCTGTTCCTCAACGCGCTCTACCTGCAGGAGGTCCGGGGCATGTCCCCGTTCGAGGCAGGTCTCTGGACCCTGCCGGCGGCCGTGGCGACGATGCTCGTGTCGCCGCTGTCCGGCCGACTCGTCGGGTCGATCGGCACCCGGGTCCCGCTGGTCCTCGCCGGGATCGGCGTCGCGGGAGCCGGCGCGATCCTCACGACCATCGATGCGCGGACGCCGATGTGGGTCCTCGTCGTCGCCTTCGTCCTGTTCGGCTTCGGGTTCGGGATGGTGAACGCCCCCATCACCAACACGGCCGTCTCCGGGATGCCCCGCGCACAGTCCGGGTCCGCGGCCGCCGTCGCGTCGACGAGTCGACAGACCGGGGTGTCGCTCGGGGTCGCACTCGCCGGCACCGTCACCGGAGCGAGTGCGGTCGCCACCGTCGGCGCAGGGTTCGCCGTGGCCACGCACGCGATGTGGTGGATCGTCGTCGGCATCGGCGTGGGGATCGTGGCCGTCGGCTTCGTGTCGACCTCGGCGGCGGCGAAGCGCTCGGTCGACGGCATCGCGTACCTGCTCGACGCCTGACCGTACGGCGCCACGCGCCACGCGCCACGCGCCACCCGCCGCGCGCCTGGCTCCACACTCCGACACGCCCGGGATCACGTCCTCGACACGGTCTTGTCACGATCGCGGGTCGTTCGGACACCTCTGGAGTGAAGGGGGTGGGATGTGGACGTGACGACGGGCACCGACACGGACGAGGCGATCGTCCGTGCGATGGCACGGGGCGACAAGAACGCGCTCGCCCGGGCGTTCGACCGGTACGCCGCGACCCTCACCCGCTACGCCTGGGCCCTCGTCGACGACCGGCAGGACGTCGAGGAGGTCGTGCAGGACGCCTTCCTGACGCTCTGGCAGCGCGCCGAGACCCTCGAGCTGCCGGCCGACACGATGTTGCCGTGGCTGCTGGTCGTCTGCCGGAACCACGCGTTCAACACCGGCCGGAAGCAGGCCCGGCGCCGCGCCGACGAGCTCCCCGAGCAGCTCGCCGCACCTGAGGACCACGCCGAGGCCCGCGAGCGCCTGCGCTGGGTCCGCGACGAGATCGCCGCACTCCCGGACACCGACCGACGCATCTGCGAGCTCTGCCTCCTCGAGGGGCACTCCTACGCCGAGGCCGCCGAGATGCTGGGCCTCAGCGTCGGTGCGGTCACCCAGCGGGTCTCCCGCAACCGACGCCGACTCAAGAAGGTGGTGATGCACGATGAACACTGAGCCCCCCGAGGGAGACGACCTGCAGCGCATGCTCGTCTCGATGAAGCAGCACGTCCTCGAACGCGCCACCCCGCGTCCGAAGCGGCGTCGGTTCCGTCCGGGCATCGCGCTCGGCGTCATCGGGCTGCTGGCGATCGGGACCGCGACCGGTGCCGTGGCCCTGTCGCTGTCGCAGCAGGAGACGCCCGTCGCCGCACCGACCACCACGCAGCAGCCGGAGCCGTCGCCCTCCGCGACGACCCCGTCCTCGGCGCCGATCACCGAGCGCCCGACGCCGCGGCCGACCCCGACCCCGACCCCGACCCCGTCGGCGCAAGCCGCCTCGAACGTGCTCATCCCGGGCGATTGCTACCAGCTGGTGCCGGACGCCGACTACGACCGGTTCTTCGGTGCCGCGGCCCACACCTCGACGGTCTTGGGCGCGGGCGAACCCCGAGAACCCGACGGCAACGACCGCATCAGGGGCCACCTCGACGACCCGCACGAGTGGTTGTTCTGCACCTGGCAGAACTTCGGGGTCGAGGCGAACATCACGATCCGGGTCAGCCACACGGCGGACATCGGCCCGGACACCCCCGAGCAGTACGCGGAGCAGTCGGGCTCCTGTGCGGACCGCTTCGGCGGCCGTATGTGCCAGTTCACGACGTCGGCGGAGCGCGTCCTGCCGCTCACGGTGACGACGCTGCAGCGCGACGGCGTGACGATCCAGATCGACCAGACCGACTTCCCGACGGACGGGCTCCTGGCCGCGATCGTCGGGGAGATCTGGGGGGACTGACGGCCTGGAGGCGCGTGGCGGGGACGACCCGCGCCTCCAGTCCGTCGGTGGGGAACGACCAGGTCCCGGCCGCTCAGCCGGCCTGCGCGACCACGTCGACGCGCGCCGCCACGATGTCGCGCGCCAGTGTGCGCACGGCCCGGTTCGGCTCCGGACTCGTCCGCATCGCGAGCCCGATCCGCAGCGGGTCGACCGCGTCCTCGAGCTCGAGCACGGCGCCGTCGTGGCGCACGCCGGAGTCGGGGACGACCCCGACACCGAGGCCGGCCGACGCGAACCGGATCACCGCGGGCATGTCGTTCATCTCGGCGACGATGCGGCGGCGGATCCCGAGCCGCTCCAGCGCGGCGTCGAGGATGATCCGGTTGCCGAAGCCGTGCGCGGTGTCGATGAACGGCTCGTCGGCGAGCTCGGTGAGCGACACCGAGCGGCGCCCGGCGAACCGGTGGTCGGCGCTCGTGAAGACCCGGAACGGCATCTCGCGGAGCGGCGCCACCTCGACTCCGGCCGGGACCGCCGGGAGGCCCGTGTAGGCGATGTCGAGCCGCCCGGCGACCAGGTCCTGCACGAGCCCGGTCGTCCCGGAGGGCGAGGTCATGAGCTCGACGGCGACCAGGGGGTGCCGCTGCCGGAAGCGTCGGAGCACCCCGGTGAGGTCGACGATGTCCATGCTCGTGAAGATGCCGAGCCGGACGCGTCCGCGCAGGTCGGCGTCGTCGACGGTCGCCAGGTCGCGCATCCGGTCGAGGGACTCCAGCACGGCGCGGGCGTGGGGGAGCAGGTCCTCGCCGGCGGTCGTCAGGACGAGGTGTCGTCCGGTGCGGTCGAACAGCCGCACGCCGAGGCTCCGCTCGAGCGACGCGATCCCGGCGGACACGGTCGACTGCGCGGCCCAGAGCCGTTCGGCCGCGCGGGTGACGCTGCCCTCGGCGGCGACGGTGACGAACTGTTCGAGCAGACGGGTCTCCACCGCCACAGTATCGAGCAGGTCGATGGATGACATCAAGCGCATCCGTTGGACTCGATGGGCGGTGGCGGGGCACCATCGGAGCATGCCGACCGACACCGCATCCACACCCGCCCTGAGCGGCGCCGCAACGAGCGCGCGCAGCGCCGCAGCGAGTGAGCGCGTCGCCGCCCCGCGCGGCCGCCGAGCGCACACGCGTCGTCGGCACGGAGTCGGCTTCTGGGCCGTGGCGTTCGCGTTCCTCGCGGTCATGGCCTTCGCGACGGTGCCCGCGCCGCTCTACGTCATCTACCAGGCACGCGACGGGTTCCCGACGTTCACGACCACCGTGGTGTTCGCCGCGTACGGCGTGGGCGTGGTGGGGTCCCTGTACCTCGCGGGACACCTCAGCGACGTGCACGGACGCCGGCCCCTCATCCTCGTGTCGGTGGCGCTCGAGCTCGTCGCCGCGGTGCTCTTCCTCGTCTGGAACGACGTCAGCGGGCTCATCGTCGCCCGGCTGGTGACCGGCCTCGGCGTCGGACTCCTGACGGCGACGGCCACCGCGCACCTCGGGGAACTCCGGGTCCGGGCGACGGGCTCGTCGTCGTCCGCCGGTGGCGCCGGTGTGGTCGCCGGGGCGGTGAACCTCGGTGGGCTGTCGCTCGGCGCGCTCGTCGGCGGCGCCCTCGCCGAGTTCGTCGGACAGCCGCTGATGGTGCCGTACGTCGTGTTCGTCGTGGCACTGGTGGTCGCGTTCGCGGTGGTGCTCGCCGCCCCGGAGACCGTCGACCGCCCGGCGTCGCACGTGCCCTACCGCCCCCAGCGGCTGCAGGCACCCGAGGGGCAGGCCGGGGCGTTCTGGACCGCAGGCACCGCCGCGTTCGCCGCCCTCGCGGTGCAGGGGCTCTTCACCTCGGTCGCGCCGACGTTCCTCGCGACGACGTTCCACGTGACCGACCGGCTCGCCGCCGGGGCCACGACGTTCGGGGTGTTCGCGGCGAGTGCGGTGTCGCAGATCGTCTTCGCCCGACTGACACAGCGGACGCAGGTCCGGCTCGGGATGGTGCTGCTCGTCGCCGGCCTCGTGGTCCTGGCGGTCGCCGCGGTCGTGCTGCAGGTCGCCGGGTTCATCGGCGGCGGGGTGGTCGCCGGCGCCGGTGTCGGGCTGCTCTTCCGTGCGGCGATCGGCAGCGCGGGGGCGCTCGTCGGACCCGAACGCCGCGGAGGCGTCCTCGCCGCCACCTTCCTCATCGCCTACGCCGGGCTGACCGTGCCGGTCGTCGCGGTCGGCGCCGCGCTCCTCGTGCTGCCGACGCTGCCCGTGCTGCTCGGCTACGTCGTGTTCGTCGTGGTGCTGGCGGTCGTCGCCGGGACGCGGCTGGCCGCTCGGGCCTGAGCGGCCAGGTCCCGGGAGGCGCGACACCCGTCCGGCATACTGGGCGCGTGTCCCAGAAGCGCAACCGTTCCGTCATCACCGGGATCGCGGCCGTGCTGGCCGCGGGCCTCGTGGCCGGTGGGGTCGCGCTGACGGCGCAGCGCGGTGCCGACGACCCGGTGCTCGGCGGTACCGGGGTCAGTGTCGTCCCGAGCGCGACCGCCGGCGACGGGGCGACGAAGGACGGCACGGTGACGATCACCCGGACCGGCCCGGACCTGCCCGGCGACGACGTCCTCGACCGCTGCGACGCCGGCAGCCGCGGGACGGTGGCCCGCTACGACACCGAGGCGCTCGGCGCGGTCGTGCTGCAGTGCGGCAACTCCGGCCAGGGCTACGAGCACATCCGCATCCGGCACACCCGGGACTGGGAGGACGTGCTCTCCGGTCACGGCTCCCGGGACTGGGACGACGCGATGCTCACCGCGGTGCAGTCCGCCCTCGAGGCACCCGCGACCGGGTACCCGCAGGACGCCGGCGACGGCAAGCTCTGCTACGCCGCTCCGGTTCGGTTCGACGACGGGAGCCGACCCGCGGCCGAGCCCTTCGTCCGCGTGATCGTCTCGTCCACCACGGACCGGGTGATCACGGCGTTCCCCACGAGCGACGGCGGCTGCTGACCTCGCCCCGGGGATCGGCCGGGGCGAGGGAGCGTCGGCCGTCGAGTCGATGCGACATCGTCGTTGTCGTACGACGTCGGCGATGTCGTCGGTTGTGTCCGCGGGTGGTTGCAAGCGCGGGGTAGCGACATCGTCGTTGTCGTACGACGTCGGCATCGTCGCACCGAGTCCGCCGCCGCACCACGCGCCGCACCACGCGCCGCACCACGCGCCGCACCACGCGCGCACCACGCCTCGCTACGCGTGCACCTCGTGCTCGTGCCGGCGGTGCGATGCGGGCTCGAGCTGGAACGTCGAGTGCTCCACCGGGACGTCGAAGTGCTCCGCGACGCACTGCTGCAGCTCGTCGAGGATCCGCGGGGCGTGCGCGGTCGAGAAGCACTCGTCGTCGACCACCACGTGCGCCGTCAGGTTCGGCACCCCGGTCGCCACGAGCGTCGCGTGCAGGTCGTGCACGGCGATGACGTGCTCGAGCTCGAGGATGTGACCCCGCACGTCGTCGAGGTCGAGCCCCGGCGGCGTCGACTCGAGCAGCACGTTCGCGGTCTCGCGCAGGAGCCGGACGGCCCGCGGCAGGATGAGCAGCCCGATGAGGATCGCGGCGACCGAGTCGGCACGCTCCCACCCGGTCAGCATGAGGACGATCGCGGCGGCGATGACCGCGACGGAGCCGAGGGTGTCGTTGAGGACCTCGAGCCGGGCGGCGCGCGAGGTGAACCCCTCACCGGAGGCCCGCAGCAGCACCGCGTAGGCCACGAGGTTGCCCACGAGCCCGATGATGCCGAAGACCAGCAGCGGCCCGGAGTGGATGTCGGCCGGGACGAACAACCGCTGGATCGCCGAGATGATCACGTAGACGCCCACGGCGAGCAGGATCGCGGCCTGTGCCGTGGCACCCAGGACCTCGGCACGCTGGAAGCCCCAGGTGCGTTGCGCCGTCGGGCTGCGCCGGGCGAGCCGGGTGGCGACGAGCCCGATGCCGAGCCCTCCGGTGTCGACGACCATGTGCCCGGCGTCGACGAGCAGTGCGAGGGACCCGGTCACCACGGCACCGACCACCTCGGCCAGCAGGATCGTCGCCGAGATGCAGAACGCGATGAGCAGTGCGCGCTCGGACGCGTGCCCGTGCGCGTGCCCCGCTCCGTGGTCGTGTCCCATGCGCACCATCGTAGGGATCCGCACCGACGCCGTGCCAGGATCGGGACGTGTCCCGGTCGCCGTACGAGCTGTCCACCCCGCCCGAGGTGCTGGCCCGGCTGCACCCGCGACTGGCGACCTACTTCGGCGCGATCCCGCCCGGACACGTCGGCCGCGGCGAGGGCGTCTTCGACGTCGTCGGCACGCCCCGCCGGTGGCTCTGGCCGCTGCTCGCCTGGTTCGCCCGCGACGCCGTGATGTTCCCGGTCTGGGAACGGGACGTCCCCTTCACGGTGGAGAACCGCCCGGCTCGCGTCCGTCGTGGACGAGGAGACCGCGAGGCGCGACCCGCCGTGCGCGCGCACCGCACCTTCCGGTTCCGCTCCGGCAGCCGCACGATGGTGGACGCCATCACCGCCGAACCGGACGGCCTGGTCGACCACCTCGGCCGCCGCGGGCGCGTCAGCGCCCGGCTCCGGGCGGAGGTCGATGCGCACGGCCCGGACACGGGCGCCCTGCGCCTCGTCTCCACCCACGTGACGTTCCGTGCGCTCGGACGCGAGGTGCGCCTCCCGGCTGCCGTGTCCCCGCGTGTGACGCTCGTGGAACGATTCGATGACGATGCCGACCGGCAGCGCGTGTCCCTGGTGCTCTCGGCCCCGCTGGTCGGCACGCTGTACCGGTACGAGGGGGCGTTCCGGTACGAGATCGCGCCGGACAGGGAACGGGGATGAGATGAGCGACCAGAAGGGCCGCGCCGTGATCGCGGGGGCGAGCGGGTTCGTCGGGCAGCACCTGCAGGACGCCTTCCGGGACGAGGGCTACGAGGTCGTCACGATCGGCCGCACCGGCGACGCCGTGTGGGGCAACACCATGCGGATCCGGGAGCTCGTCGACGGCGCCGCCCTCGTCGTGAACATGGCGGGCAAGAGCGTGAACTGCCGCTACGGCAGGCGCAACCGGGCGGAGATCATCCGCTCCCGGGTCGACACGACCCTCGAACTGGCCGAGGCGATCCGCACGAGCGAGCACCCGCCGCCGCTGTGGGTGAACGCCTCGACCGCGACGATCTACCGGCACGCCGACGACCGCCCCCAGGACGAGGTGACGGGCGAGCTCGGCGAGGGCTTCTCGGTCTCGGTGGCGACGGCGTGGGAGGACGCCCTCTTCGCGGTCGACCTGCCCGGTACCCGCCGTGTCGCGCTCCGGATGGCGATCGTCTTCGGCGACGGCAGCGCCCTCGTGCCGCTCATCCGGCTGGCGCAGGCGGGACTCGGTGGACCGCAGTACGACGGACCGTGGTTCCCGACGCGTGCACGACTCCGTGCGGGGACGTACCACCACGACCGGCGCACCCGCGGCCGGCAGCGGTTCAGCTGGGTGCACATCGCGGACGTCCTCGGCGCGGTCCGGTTCGTCCGCGACCACGAGGACATCGACGGAGCGGTCAACGTCTCGAGCCCGAACCCGTCCGACAACCGCACGGTGATGGCGACCATCCGCGACGCGGTCGGGCGTCGGTTCGGGATCCCGACGTGGCGGTGGGTGCTCGAGCTCGGGTCGTTCGCGATCCGCACCGAGACCGAGCTCGTGCTGAAGAGCCGGTGGGTGGTGCCGACCCGGCTGGTGGAGGCCGGGTACGAGTTCCGCTACCCGCACCTGCGCGGGGCGCTCGCCGGGATCATCGCCGAGCGTCGCCAGCACCGGGGCTGAGCGTCGGCACCGGCAGGTCGCTGCGGTCGCTCGAACTGCTGCCCGGGACGCCGGCGGGCGGCACGTCGTGCGACCTCGGCGCAGCGTCCGCGGCGTGTGGTGCGACCTCGACGGGTCGCGGTGCCGGGTCAGACCGCGCGGGCCGGGACGACCACAGCACCGCGGCCACGACCACGACCCCGGCCGCCACCTCGACCCCGTCGGGCACCTCGCCGAACGCCACCCACGACGCGAACACCCCCACGACCGGCACGAGCATCGAGAACGGTGCGACCGTGCTCGACGGGTAGGTCGCCATGAGCCGCGACCAGATGCCGTACCCCACGAGGGTCGCCACCAGCACGATGTAGAGCACGCCGAGGTCCGCCGGCAGAGCCTCGGCCGTGAACGCCGTCCCGAGCGCCCGCCCGATGCGCGACGGTCCCTCGACGACGAACGACAGCACGGCCATCGGGACCGGCGGCACGATCGACCACCACAGGGTCAGGTGCAGGGGGTTCGCGGCGCCGGCACGCCGGGTCGCCACGTTGCCGATCGCCCAGCCGAGGGCGCCGCACAGCGCGAGCACGACGGGCAGCAGGGCCGCCGCCTGCGCCCGGTGCACGGCGATCGCCGCGAGGGCGGCCACCGCGATCGTGACCCCGACCACCTGCCGCCCGGTCAGCCGTTCGCGCAGGAAGACCCCGGCGAGCACCACCGTGAACGGCGCCGACGCCTGCAGCACGAGCGACGCCAGCCCGGACGGCAGCCCCGCGGCCATGCCGAGGTACAGGAACGCGAACTGCAGGACGCCGAGCCCCGTGCCCACGAGCAGCAGCCGTCCGAACGGGATCCGCGGGCGCGGCACGAGCAGCACGGTCGGGACCGCGAGCAGCGTGAACCGGATCGCCGCGAGCAGGAAGGGCGGGAAGTGCTCGAGTGCCAGGGCCGTCGCGGGGAAGTTCAGCCCCCACACCACGGCGACGACGACGGCGAGGAGACGGTCACGGGTACCCACAGGTCGATGGTGCTGCAGCGAGACCGTTCAGCACCAGCGTACAGTTCCGAAGCGACGTTGTAGTCTCCCTGCATGGTCGGCTTCGACGTGCAGCTCCTCGCCGTCCTCCGCGAGCTCGCCGAACGGGGCAGCGTCACCGCCGTCGCCCGGGCCACCCACCGCACGCCCAGTGCGGTCTCGCAGCAGCTCCAGACCCTGCAGCGACAGGTGGGCGTCCCGCTCGTGGAGCGCATCGGCCGCGGCGTCCGGCTCACCGAGCACGGCCGGGTGCTCGCCGGGTTGGCGAACGGCGTCGCGACGGCGATCGCGACGGTCGACGCGGCCTGGCAGGAGCACCTCGGCGGCGGGACCGGACGGGTCGACCTCGCGATCTTCCCGTCGGCGGCCGAACTGCTGCTCCCCGGGGTCCTGACCCGGATGCGCGCGCACCCCGGCATCACGCTGTCCCTCGTCGACGTGGACGTCGGCGAGGGTGCGTTCGCCCCGCTCGCCGCCGACCACGACGTCGTCGTCGGGCACCGCTCCGACGGGGTGCGCCCGGCGGACCAGGGCTCGGTGCAGACGGTGCCGCTGCTGCGCGAACCGCTCGACGTCGCCCTGCCGGACGGGCACCGGCTCGCGGGGCGGGCACGCGTCGGGATCGACGAGGTGGTCGGCGAGACCTGGATCGGGGTGCCGGAGGGCTACCCGATCGACCGGGTCCTGCAGGCGATGGCGGCCGCGTCCGACCTCCCGCCGAGCGTGGCCTTCCGGACGATCCACCTGCCCGTCATCGAGAACCTCGTCGTCGCCGGCCACGGGATCGCGCTCGTGCCGCGGTACACCTCGGGGACGCGGGCGCCCGGTCGGTTCCACCTCGCGGAACTGGCCGACGTCCGCGCGGGGCGGCGGATCGAGGCGCTCGTCCGTCCGGACCGTGCGGTCCGCCCCGCGGTGCGGACGGTCCTGGAGGCGCTGGTCGCCGCAGCCGGGGGGGGGGGGGGGGGGGGGGGGGGGGGGGGCGGGGGCCGGGGCGCGGGGGGGCGGGGGGGGGCGGGGGGGGGGGGGGTGGGTGGGGGGGGGGGGGGGCGCGGCCGGCGGGGCCCCCCCGCGGGGGGGGGCCCCCCCACGGCGGGGCCGAGCCGCGCCTCCAGGAGGCGTCGGTGCGGGACGCGTCAGACGTCGAGGTGGTCGACGAGCTCGTCCGCGAGACCCGTGTAGGTCGCCGGGGTCAGGTTCGTCAGGCGCGCCTTGGCACCCGAGGAGATGTCCAGCCCGTTCACGAACGCGACGAGCTCCGCCTGCCCGATCCGCTTGCCGCGGGTGAGCTCCTTGAGCATCGCGTACGGGTCCTCGATGTTCGACTGCCCGGCGGTGACCTCGGCGCGGATGACCGTCTGGATCGCCTCGGCGAGGACCTCCCAGTTGCGGTCGAGGTCCTCGGCGAGACGGACCTCGTTCACGGCGATCTCGCCCAGGCCGCGGCGCAGGTTGTCGAGTGCGAGCAGCGAGTGCCCGAACGCGACGCCGATGTTCCGCTGCGTGGTGGAGTCGGTGAGATCACGCTGCAGGCGGCTCGTGACGAGCGTCTCGGACAGGGTCGAGAACAGCGCCGACGAGATCTCGAGGTTCGCCTCGGCGTTCTCGAACCGGATCGGGTTGATCTTGTGCGGCATCGTCGACGACCCCGTGGCACCGGCCACCGGGATCTGCGTGAAGTACCCCATCGAGATGTAGGTCCACACGTCGGTCGCGAGGTTGTGCAGGATGCGGTTCGCGTGCCGGACCCGGTCGTACAGCTCGGCCTGCCAGTCGTGCGACTCGATCTGCGTCGTGAGCGGGTTCCAGGTGAGCCCGAGCCCCTCGACGAACTCGCGGGACAGTGCCGGCCAGTCGGCTTCCGGGTCGGCGGCGAGGTGCGCCGAGAAGGTGCCGGTCGCGCCCGAGAACTTGCCGAGGTACTCGCCGCCCTCGATCTGGGAGAGCACGCGCTCGAGGCGGTAGACGACCACGGCGAGCTCCTTGCCGAGCGTCGTCGGGGTCGCCGGCTGTCCGTGCGTGTGCGAGAGCATCGGGACGCTCTTCAGCTCGTCGGCGAGCTCGCGGAGTTTCGTGAGGACCGCCTTGAACGCCGGCAGCCACACCTGGTCGACGGTGTCCCGCACGGTGAGCGCGTAGGACAGGTTGTTGACGTCCTCGCTCGTCGCGGCGAAGTGCGTGAGCTCGGCGATCGCGTCGAGCCCGAGCTCGGACAGGCGTCGACGGACGAAGTACTCGACCGCCTTGACGTCGTGCCGGGTCGTGGCCTCGATCTCGGCGAGCTCGGCGATCTGCTCGTGCCCGAAGCCCGACACGACCTGGCGGAGCGCGGCCTTGTCGTCGACGCTGAGCGGCGACGTGGTGAACATCGCGTGGTCGGTCAGGAAGATGAGCCACTCGACCTCGACGACGATGCGGGCGCGGTTGAGCCCGGCCTCGGAGAGGTACTCGCCCACCGTGTGCACGATCGGGTAGTAGCGCCCGTCGAGCGGGCTGATCGGCTGCGGGGGAAGGGGGGTCATGGGGCTCCCTGACGGACTGCCGGCTCGAGTTGGCGGAAGAGCGCCCGGCAGGCCCGTTCGACGGTCGAGAGCACTCGGTCGAACTCGTGCCGGTCCGCGTAGTACGGATCCGGAACGTCGGTCTGCTGGGGCCAGGCGTCGTCGTACCGCAGCAGGAGCGTCACCTTCGCGGCGTCGTCCATGGTCGGTGCCCACGAGCGCAGGATGCGTTCGTGGGAGCGGTCGAGTGCGACCACCAGATCGAGGTCCGGGAACCGGTCCGGGTCGAACTGACGGGCGCGATGCCTGCTGCCATCGTATCCGCGCGCGGCGAGCGCCGCGATCGTGCGCTCGTCGGCCGGCTCGCCGACGTGCCAGTCGCCGGTGCCGGCGGACTCGACCTGGAACCGGTCGGCCATGCCCGCGTCCGCCGCCAGCTGGGCGAACACGATGCCGGCCATGGGGGAGCGGCAGATGTTGCCGCTGCAGACGAACGAGACCCGGAAGGGGGCGTCGGCGTCCGCGGTCATGGGGACATCATGGCGCAGCCGGCGCGCGTCCGCGATGCTGCTGCCGCCGGGAGGCGCGGTGCCGGTCCGGTCGTCGGCCCACCCCGGCGGGGTCGTCGCGCACGCGTCGTCGGCCAGCGTCACGCGCGCGGGCGGTTCAGCACCGGCCGCGCGAACAGCCCGATCAGCCAGGCGAAGACCGCGAGCACGAAGGCACCGACGATGCCCCAGCCGAACGTGTCGACGTGCAGCCCGAAGCCGAACGCGTCCGAGATCCCGGCGACGATGAGGAGCAGGACCGCGTTCACGACGAACGAGATGAGCCCGAGCGTCAGGATGTAGAGCGGGAACGCCACGATCCGGATGAGCGTGCCGATCACCGCGTTCACGAGACCGAACACGAACGCCACGAGCAGGTACGTGAGGACGGTGGCCGTGGTGCCGCCGTCGCCGAAGGGCGTGACGGAGACGCCGCTGACGATCAGCGTGGTGAGCCAGAGCGCGACGGCGTTGACGACGAGGCGGACGAGGAATCGCATGCCCCCATGATGCCCGTGCCCACCCGGGCGCGTGCCGCGAGGACGGGCCGGTAGCCTGATCCCGTGACTGACGCGCGCGTGCACATCAGGCACCCGGATGGGCACGGCATCGCCGTCCTCCCGGCCCGGTAGCCTGGTCCGGTGACTGACGCGCGCGTGCACATCAGGCCCGAGATCGCCGTCCTCCCGGCGTACAAGCAGGGTCGCCAGGCCGAGGCCTCCGCCTTCAAGCTGTCGAGCAACGAGAACCCGTTCCCGCCGCTCCCCGGCGTCGTCGAGGCCGTGCAGGCGCAGACCGCGTTCAACCGCTACCCGGACGCCACCGCCCTCGCCGTCCGGGCCGAGCTCGCGCACCGCTTCGGGACGGGTGTCGACGAGGTCCACGTCGCCCCCGGCAGCGTCGCGATCCTGCACGAGCTCGCCAAGGCCACCGCGGGCCCCGGCGACGAGGTCGTCTACGCGTGGCGCTCCTTCGAGGCCTACCCGGGCGTCGTGACGGTCGCCGGCGCCACGAGCGTGCAGGTGCCGAACCGTCCGGACGGCGGCCACGACCTCGACGCGATGGCGGCGGCGGTCACCGAACGCACCCGGATGCTGATCGTCTGCACGCCGAACAACCCGACCGGCCCGGTCGTCACCGCGGCGGAGTTCGAGGCGTTCATGGCGTCGGTGCCGCCGACCCTGCTCGTGGTGCTCGACGAGGCCTACGCCGAGTTCGTCACCGATCCGGACGCGGTGCGGGGACCGGCCCTCCTCGAGCGGTACCCGAACCTCGTCGTCCTCCGCACCTTCTCGAAGGCGTACGGACTGGCCGGACTCCGTGTCGGGTACGCCCTCGGCCCGGCGTACGTACTCGACGCCGTACGCGCCTGCGCGATCCCGTTGTCGGTCACCGCGCAGGGGCAGGCCGCCGCCCTCGCGAGCCTCGAGCGGGAGTCCGAGCTGCTCGAACGCGTGTCCGAGATCGCCGCCCTGCGCGACCGCGTCGTGACGTCCCTCCGCGAGCAGGGCTGGGACGTCCCCGACGCCCAGGGCAACTTCGTGTGGCTGCCGACCGGGGCGCACACCCAGCACGCGGCGGAGCGCTTCGAACAGGCCGGGATCATCGTCCGGGCGTTCGCGTCGGAGGGCATCCGCATCTCGATCGGGGAGCACGAGGCTGTGGGAACGCTCCTCGAAACCGCCCGGTCGCTTGTGGGGGACCTCCAGGCGACCGAGTAGTCGCTGCCGCTACGCTGGCCCGCATGTCATTCCGCGCCGCGGCCCCCGCGACGACCACCGTCCGGCTCCTCGACCCCGAGGGCCGGTTCGTGGAGACCGACGAGAACGCCGAGTTCGCCGCCGCCGCGCGGGCGATCCCGGACGAGACCCTGCTGGCGATGCACCGCCGCATGGTCCTCACCCGTCGGTTCGACCACGCCGGCCACAACCTCCAGCGCACCGGGCAGCTCGGCCTCTGGGTGCCGAGCCACGGGCAGGAAGCCGCGCAGACCGGCTCCGCCTTCGCCCTCCGTGCGCAGGACCACGTGTTCCCGTCGTACCGCGAGCACGCCGTCACGATGCACCGCGGCGTCGAGCCGATGGAGATCATCGCGATGTACCGCGGGCAGACCCACGGCGGGTGGGACCCGGACGAGCGGGGCAACACCCACATCTCGACCCTGGTGATCGGTTCGCAGACGCTCCACGCCACCGGGTACGCGCTCGGCCAGAAGCTCGACGGCGACGTCGGCACGGGCGACCCCGACCGCGACGCCTGCTCGATCGTCTACTTCGGCGACGGCGCGACGAGCCAGGGCGACGTGAACGAGGCGTTCGTCTTCTCCGCGTCGACCGGGGCGCCGGTCGTCTTCTTCCTGCAGAACAACCACTGGGCCATCTCGGTGCCCGTGTCCGTGCAGTCGCCGACCCCGCTCGTCGACCGCCCGCGCGGGTTCGGGATCCCGAGCGTCCTGATCGACGGCAACGACATCCTGGCCTCGTACACGGCCTCGGTCGTCGCCACGGACCACGCCCGCAGCGGCCAGGGCCCGGCCTTCATCGAGGCCGAGACCTACCGCATCGGCGCGCACACGAGTTCCGACGACCCGAGCCGCTACCGCGAGGACGACGAGCTCCAGGACTGGGTCCGACGTGACCCGATCGCCCGCTCCGAGGCGTACCTGCGGTCCAAGGGCGTCACCGACGCGCAGCTGGCCGAGTTCGACGCCGAGGGCGAGGACATCGCCGCCGACGTCCGCCGCCGCACCGTCGCGCTCACGCCGCCGTCCGTCGACGTCATGTTCGACAACGTCTACCGCGAGCCACACCCGCTGATCGCCGAGCAGAAGGCCTGGCTCGAACAGTACGAGGCCGGCTTCGAAGGGGGCGCCCACGCATGAGCACCACCGAGCAGCTCTTCGACTACACCCTGCGCTCCCACCCGGGCGCCGGCGAGGTCCCGAGCGACCCCACCCCGACCCTGACGATGGCCAAGGCGCTCAACGCCGGGCTGGCCGCCGCGATGCAGGCGGACGACAAGGTCCTGCTGATGGGCGAGGACATCGGCGCCCTCGGCGGCGTGTTCCGCATCACCGAGGGCCTGCAGCAGCGGTTCGGCGCGGAGCGCGTCCGGGACACCCCGCTCGCCGAGTCCGGCATCATCGGCACCGCGATCGGTCTCGCCCTGCGCGGCTACCGCCCGGTCGTCGAGATCCAGTTCGACGGCTTCGTCTGGCCGGGCTTCGACCAGATCACGTCGCAGCTGGCGAAGATGGCGAACCGGTTGCCGGCGCACATGTCGCTGCCCGTCGTGATCCGCATCCCCTACGGCGGCCACATCGGCGCCGTGGAGCACCACCAGGAGTCCCCGGAGGCGTACTTCGCGCACACCCCGGGCCTGCGGGTCGTGAGCCCGAGCACCCCGAACGACGCCTACTGGATGATCCAGGAGGCCATCGCGTCGAAGGACCCGGTGGTCTTCCTCGAGCCGAAGTCGCGCTACTGGCCCAAGGGGCAGGTCGACCTCGTCGACGGCCACGTGCCGATGCACACCTCCCGCGTGGCCCGCACCGGCACCGAGGTCACCCTCGTCGGCCACGGCGCCATGGTCGCCACGCTCATGCAGGCGGCCGAGATCGCCGAGTCCGAGGGCACGAGCTGCGAGGTCATCGACCTCCGTTCGATCTCGCCGATCGACTGGGAGCCGCTCCTCGCCTCGGTCCGGAAGACCGGCCGGCTCGTCATCGCACAAGAGGCGTCCGGCTTCGTGAGCGTCGGCAGCGAGATCGCCGCGACGGTCGCCGAGCGGGCCTTCTACACGATGCAGGCGCCGCCGCTCCGGGTCTCCGGGTTCGACGTGCCGTTCCCGGTGTCGAAGCTGGAGCACCTGCACCTGCCGGACGCCGACCGCGTCCTCGAGGCCGTCGACCGCGCCCTCGCCTACTGACATCCCGACCGAGCTCGACCAGACCGCCGAAGGAGCCGTAGTGGCCGCCGCCGAATTCCCCCTGCCCGACGTGGGCGAAGGCCTCACCGAGGCCGAGATCGTGCAGTGGCGCGTCGCGATCGGGGACGAGATCGCCGTCGACCAGGTGCTCGTCGAGATCGAGACGGCCAAGTCGCTCGTCGAGCTCCCGTCGCCGTTCTCCGGCACCGTGACGGGGCTCCTCGTCTCCGAGGGCGACACCGTCGAGGTCGGCAAGCCGATCATCCGCGTCGAGTCCGACGCGTCGGTCGCGTCCGGGGCGCCGGTGACGGCTCCGTCCGCTCCGGTGGCACAGCCGGGAGGCACGGCACCGGTCGCGGACAGCGTCCCGACCTCGCCGGTGGTCGCCGCCACCCCGCCGGCAGCGCCCGCCCCGGCAGCGCCCGCCCCGGCGGCGCCGGCCCCGGTGGCTCC
>NZ_JBFPFM010000034.1:0-34570 GCF_047977705.1 Curtobacterium sp. LFS084 | reverse complement strand
GCCCGCGCGGCGGCCGGGCGCGCGTCCGACGCGTCGCAGCGTGCGAGCCAGGAGGCGCTGCTCGCCGCCGCCGACCGCCTCGCCGCCGCCACCGGTCCGGACGACGCGGCCACGTTCCTCCAGGCCGACCGCGAGGTCCACCGCCTGGTGCTGGAGCTGTCCGGGAACGCACTGTACGGACGGCTGCACCGGGTCGTCGCCCGGGCCCTCGACGAGCGGGCGGGCATCCGACCCGCGGTCCACGACGTCGGGCTGCACGCCCGGCTCGCCCGCGCCGTCGTCGACGGGGACCCGGACGGCGCGGGCGCGGCGATGACCGAGATCATCGACCGCACGGGCGCATAGGCTCGACGTGTTCGAAGGAGAACCCATGACGTTCAGCGACCTCGTCCCCGACCCCGGCGCGCTCGAGCGCATCGCGACGGGCAGCACCTGGGCCGAGGGCCCGTGCTGGATCCCCGCGACGCGCACGCTGCGGTGGTCGGACATCCCCGGCGACCGTGTCCTGCAGTGGCACGCCGACTCGGGGGAGACCTCGGTGTACGCGCAGGGGGTGGAGTTCACGAACGGGCGCACCCTCGACCGGGACGGCAGCGTCGTGCAGTGCTCGCACGGACACCGACGGGTGGAGCGCGACCGGGACGGTGTCGTCACGCCCGTCGTCGACCGGTGGCACGACGTCCGGCTGAACTCCCCGAACGACGTCGTCGTCGCGCGGGACGGCAGCGTGTGGTTCACCGACCCCGCCTACGGCATCACGCAGCCACGCGAGGGCCATCCCGGTGAGCGGGAGTACGGCGACCACTGGGTGTTCCGCTGCGGGCCGGACGGCGAGGACCTGCGCCCGGTCGCCACCGACGTCGACGAGCCGAACGGGCTGGCGTTCGACCCGTCCGAGCAGGTGCTCTACGTCGCGAGCTCCTCGGGTGACGAACCGGTGATCCGGGCCTACGACCGGCGCGGTGCCCGGGGCGAGCTGCTCAAGAACGGCCGCGTGTTCGCCCGGCTCGAACCGGGCGAGGGCGTCCCGGACGGCATCCGCGTGGACGTCGACGGCAACGTCTGGTCGTCGTCGCACCGCGGTGTGGTCGTGTTCGACCCGCACGGCACCCGGATCGGCGCGGTCGTCGTCCCCGAGGTCACGGCGAACCTCTGCTTCGGGGGCGACGACGGCACGACGTTGTTCCTCGCCGCGACGACGTCCGTGTACCGGATCGCCACCACCACGAGGGACGCCGCTGCCGTATCCTGACCCGGCCATGCAGTGCGACTACTTCGACCGCGGGGTGTGCCGCTCGTGCACGCTCATGGGGCAGCCCTACACCGAGCAGGTCCTCGACAAGGAACTCCGCACGCGTGAGCTCCTGCACGACGCGGTCGAGGCCGTCGGCGGCCCGGGGGCGGTGGAGTGGCTGCCGGCGATCACCAGCCCGGAGTCGGCCTACCGCAACAAGGCGAAGATGGTCGTCGGCGGGACGGTCCAGCGGCCGACCGTCGGCATCCTGGACCACCGGCAGCGCGGGGTCGACCTGCGGCACTGCGGCATCTGCACGCCGGGGATCCAGCACGCGCTGCCGATCCTCGCCGCGTTCGTCGCGGACGCCGGGCTCATCCCCTACGACGTCCCGTCCCGCCGCGGTGAGCTGAAGTTCGTGCTCGTGACGGAGTCGCCCGACGGGGAGCTGATGGTGCGGTTCGTCCTCCGCTCCGAGGGGCAGCTGCCGCGGCTCCGGCAGCACCTCGACGCGCTGCACCGGGTGCTGCCGAACGCGGTCGTCGTGACCGCCAACCTGCTGCCGGAGCACAAGGCCGTGACCGAGGGCGAGCGCGAGATCGTCCTCACCGAGCGGCAGACGCTGTCGATGCGGCTCGGGGACGTCACGATGCACCTGCGCCCGCAGAGCTTCTTCCAGACGAACACGCACGTGGCCACCGAGCTGTACGCCCAGGCGTCGGCGTGGATCGACGAGGCTGCTCCGGCGTCCATGTGGGACCTCTACTGCGGCGTCGGCGGGTTCGCCCTGCACGCCGCACGGCCCGGACGCGCGGTGACCGGGATCGAGACCAGCCACGAGGCCGTCCGGTCCGCGAAGCAGTCCGCGCGGGACGCCGGCCTCGAGGACGTGCGCTTCGCCGCCGACGACGCGACCGAGCACGCACTCCGTGCCCGCCCGGACACCGTGCCCGAGCTCGTCGTCGTGAACCCGCCCCGCCGCGGGATCGGCACGGCGCTGTCGACCTGGCTCGAGGAGTCCGACGTCCAGCACGTCGTCTACTCGAGCTGCAACCCGGTGACGCTGGCGAAGGACCTCGCGCGGATGCCGTCGTTCGGTCTCCGGCGTGCGCGGGTGCTCGACATGTTCCCGCAGACGGGCCACCTCGAAGCGGTGACGCTGCTGTCCCGGGCGTGACCGATCGACGGACAGGAGGCGCGGCTCGACGCCGCCACGTGCCTCCAGACCGGCATTGCCAGGGAATTGCCAAGGTCGTGGCACCGGGTCCGAGGCGATGACCATGCCCATGGGCATCGCGGCGTACAGGTTCCTCCTCGCGAGACCCAGCACCGATGGGTAGAACCGTTTGTCTCGGTTTGATAACGGTGCAGAGTTTCCTATGGTGGCCGACCAGGCGCCCCGGCACGAGACCACTGCCCCCGGAGGCGCACCCCACGAAACGACCGCGATCGGTCGGGACGGGCAGTGGCGATCGGCTCTCGATCCGTGGTCCCGGTGGAGCAATCAACCATGAAGAAGCTTTCTCGTACCCGCACCATCGTCGGTGGCCTCGCCTTCGCAGGCATCGCCGCGACGGGTGTCGGCCTCGCGGCGGCGCCCGCGAACGCAGCATCCGGCTCGACCTGGGACGCCCTCGCGCAGTGCGAGTCCGGCGGCAACTGGGCGATCAACACCGGCAACGGCTACTACGGCGGCCTCCAGTTCTCGCTCGGCACCTGGCAGGCGAACGGCGGCTCGGGCAACCCGGCCGCTGCGAGCCGTTCCGCGCAGATCGCCGTCGCCGAGCGCGTCCTCGCCTCGCAGGGCTGGGGCGCATGGCCCGCCTGCTCCGCGAAGCTCGGGCTGAGCGGCACGACCGGCGCCGCTCCGCAGGCCGCTGCCCCGGCCGCGCCGACGCAGCAGGCCGCACCCCAGCAGCAGGCCCCGGCGACGCAGGCCGCGCCGCAGCAGCAGGCGACCGCGCCCGCGACGAAGGCCGCTCCGGCTGCCCCGGCTGCCCCGAGCAAGCCGGCCCCCGTGAAGACCAGTGGCAAGACCTACACGGTCGTGTCCGGCGAGACCCTCGACAGCATCGCGACGAAGCTGAAGATCGACGGCGGCTGGAACGAGCTGTGGGCCGCGAACACGTCGACCATCGACGACGCGAACCTGATCTACGCCGGCCAGGAGCTCCAGCTCCCCGCCTGATCGTTCCTCCGATCGACAGGATGCCCGGTGACCGTGTGGTCACCGGGCGTCCTGCTGTCCGCGGGCGCGGGTGCGCGGGTGCGCGTGTGTGCGCGGGCGCCCGTGCTGGTGCGGGCGCCCGCGCGTGCGCCTGTGCGGATGTGGCTGCTACTGCGGTTCGTCGGCCAGCCAGCCGGCGACGTCGTCGGACCGGAGCGCCTGGGAGAGCGACTGCACGGCGATGGTGTTCACCGCGACGTAGGACTGCCCGTCCGCCGAGGTCCCGCCGCCCGCCGTCGGCATCGTGAACGTCCGGAGGTCCGACGGGCGCATCCCGCGCAGGGACCAGCCGAGGTCGACCATCGTGCCGAAGGTCAGGCCGCGGTCCACCGAGAGGTACTCGCTCGTCGCCCGCACGAAGTCCTGCACGCGCGCCGGGTTCGTGACGGTGTCCCGCGAGAGGAGCCCGTCGACGATCCCGCGCATGAACGCCTGCTGGTTCCGGACCCGGGTGTGGTCGGCGTCGGCGAACGCGTGCCGCTCGCGGACGAACGCCAGGGCTGCCTCGCCGTCGAGGTGGTTCGCCCCCGCCGCGAACGTGTGCCCGGTCGTCGAGAACGCGGTCCGCGACTGCACCGTCACCCCGCCGAGCGCGTCGGTCATGCCCGCGAAGCCCGCGAAGTCGATCTCGGCGACGTGGTCGATGCGCACGTCGAGCAGTCGTTCGACGGTCTGCACCGTCAGCGGGACCCCGCCCCAGGAGTACGCCGCGTTGATCTTCGCGGTGCCGTGGCCGGGGACCTCGACCCACGAGTCGCGCATGATCGACATGAGGTACACACCCTTCCGGTCGGCCGGGACGTGGGCGAGCATCAGGGTGTCCGAGCGTCCGCCGCGTCCGCGGTCAGCACCGGTGGTCGTGGACTGCCGGGAGTCCGAGCCGATGAGCAGGATGTTCTCGGCGCCGTCGGTCGGGGCCGGTCGCGCCCCGGTCGGGAACGGGTCGTCCAGGACGTCCTTGCCGGCGTCGTAGCTCCGGACGAGCCCGCCGACGAAGAGCCCGGCGACGACGGCTGCGACGGTGGCGACGGCGACGAGGACCCCGGCGGTGCCGAGGAGGGCCACGAGCAGCGGACGCCTCCGACGCTGCTGCCGCCGTGCTCGGCGCCCGTCAACGCGGCCTTCGGCTGCTCGGCGCTCGTCTGCTCGGCGCCCGTCTGCTCGGCGTTCGGGGGTTCGGTGCTCGGACATCGGTGCTCCCGTGGGTCGGGTCGATCGGGTGACCGACCCCACGAGTCTACCGTATGTGGAATATCAACCGCTAGGTGTTCAGTTCGGGCGGTGCTTCGCGAGCAGTGATGTCAGGGCACCCCGGAGTGCCGCGTCGTCGGGCAGGACGTCGCGCTCGATGTGTCGTGCGGTCTCCCAGGCCTCGCGCCCGCGGTCCGTCACGGTGACGATCCGACGTCGTCGGTCCTCGGGGTGCGCCGAGCGCTCCACCAGGCCGTCGCGCTCCATCCGCTCGAGCGTCCTCGACATCGTCTGCGGCTGCACGCGAGCGGTCCGGGCGAGGGTGTCGGCGCCGGTCGGGCCGGTCCGCAGCAGGATGTCGATCGCGATGAGCGCCGCGTGCGGGAGTCCGATCGCGCGGAGCCGCTCGTCCCAGTCCCGCTCGATCGCTCGGGCCGCAGCGGAGAGGAGACGCCCGAGCGGCCATGCGTCGGGGGTCTCGTCCATGTCCCGAGTCTACGGAAGCGGGTGGTGCATGCCGCCTGGTAGTCAGCATGCTGACGATCGGAGTACGCTCACGGTCGTGTCCCG
This sequence comes from Curtobacterium sp. LFS084, assembly GCF_047977705.1. NCBI lineage: Bacteria > Bacillati > Actinomycetota > Actinomycetes > Micrococcales > Microbacteriaceae > Curtobacterium > Curtobacterium sp. LFS084. Next base: position 29,348 of record NZ_JBFPFM010000034.1, on the reverse strand, counting down.
CTTCATCCGCATCGTCCTCCCCGCGCTCGTCATCGTGGTCTGGCTCGCGATCGCCTCCGTCGGCGGTCCGTTCTTCGGCAAGATCTCCGAGGTGTCCACGAACGACCAGACGTCGTTCCTGCCGGCGTCGGCGGACGCGACCAGGGTGCAGGAGCGTGCGTCGGAGTTCCGGCAGGCGTCCGGCGCCCCGGCGATCGTCGTGCTCGAACGCGACGGCGGCCTCACCGCGGCGGACCAGCGTGCCGCCGCGACCCTGGCGGAGCGACTCGGGGACCGCGACGACGTGCAGGGTGTCAGCCCGGTGATCCCCAGCGAGGACGGCGACGCGGTCGAGATCGTCGCGACGCTCACGCAGGACGCCGACACCGGCACCGCGGTCGAGGCGGTGCGTGCCGACGTCGAGGACGCCCTGCCGTCCGGGGTGCGGGGCTACGTCACCGGACCGGCCGGGTTCACCGCCGACCTGACCGAGGCGTTCGCTGGCATCGACGGCCTGCTGCTGGGTGTGGCGCTCGCCGCGGTCTTCGTGATCCTCATCGTCGTCTACCGCTCCCCCCTCCTGCCGATCCTCGTGCTCGGCACCGCGACCTTCGCCCTGTGCGCCTCGATCCTCGTCGTGTGGTGGCTCGCCAAGGCCGACATCGTGACGGTGAACGGCCAGGTGCAGGGGATCCTGTCGATCCTCGTGATCGGTGCGGCGACCGACTACGCGCTCCTCTACACCGCGCGCTTCCGCGAGGCGCTCCGCGACCACCGCACCGGGTGGGACGCGACGAAGGCCGCGCTGCGGGGCAGCCTCGAACCGATCCTGGCGTCGGGCGGCACCGTGATCGTCGGCGTGCTCTGCCTGCTCCTCTCGGACCTCAACTCGAACAAGGCGCTCGGTCCCGTCGCGGCCATCGGCATCGCGTTCAGCCTCCTCGCGGCGCTCACGCTGCTGCCCGCGCTCCTGCTGGCGTTCCGGCGTGCGGCCTTCTGGCCCCTCCGGCCGAAGTACGGCAGCGCGCACCCCGCCCTGACCGGGCCCGACGCCCGCGGGATCTGGGCACGGGTGGGCCGGCTCGTCGCCCGACGCTCCCGGGTGGTCTGGATCGTGTGCACGGTCGGGCTCCTCGCGATGGGCAGCGGACTCATCGGGCTCAAGGCTGACGGGGTCCCGCAGAGTGACCTCGTCATCGGCAGCTCGCAGGCGCGGGACGGCCAGGACGTCCTCGCCGACCACTTCCCGGGCGGTTCCGGCAGCCCGGCGCAGGTCATCGGCGCCGCGTCGGAGACCGACGCGCTCGCCGCCGCGATCACCGGCGTCGACGGCGTGGACAGCGTCGTGGCGGCGGCGAAGGACTCCCCGTCCGGCACCGTCCCCGTGGCGACGAGCGGCAACCAGGGCGGCACCGCCGGTGCGACCCCGACCGTCTCCCGCGGCGACGTCCTGCTCGAGGCGACGCTGTCCGACCCGGCCGACTCCGACGCGGCCGAGCAGACCGTGCGCGACCTCCGGACGGCGGTCGAGCGGGTGGACCCCGACGCGATCGTCGGCGGTGCGACGGCCACCGCGGTCGACACGAACGACACCGGCATCCGTGACCGCACCCTGATCATCCCGGTCGTGCTCGCGGTCATCCTGCTCATCCTGATGCTGCTGCTCCGGAGCATCGTGGCGCCGCTCGTGCTCATCGGCAGCGTGATCGTGTCGTTCGCCGCGGCGCTCGGGGTGGGTGCCCTCGTCTTCGACCACGTCTTCCACTTCCCCGGGGCCGACCCGAGCGTCCCGCTGTACTCGTTCGTGTTCCTCGTGGCACTCGGCGTGGACTACAACATCTTCCTCATGACCCGCGTGCGCGAAGAGGCCCTCAAGCACGGCCCGCGAGAGGGCGTGCTGCGCGGACTCGGCGTCACCGGCGGGGTGATCACCTCGGCCGGGGTGGTGCTCGCGGCGACCTTCGCGGCGCTCGGCGTCATCCCGATCCTCTTCCTGGTGCAGATCGCGTTCGTGGTCGCGTTCGGGGTGCTGCTCGACACGATCGTGGTCCGGTCGCTGCTCGTCCCGGCGCTCGCGTACGACCTCGGACGCCGGGCCTGGTGGCCGTCGCGCCTGTCGCGTCCGGCCCATCACATGTGACACGCTGGGAGCATGCCAGTTCCTTCGACGCAGCCCGCCGCCGAGCGGAAGCTCCTCCGCGACACCGTGCAGGACAAGATCCGGGACGCGATCATGGACGGCACGCTGGAGCCCGGGGAACGGCTCAACGACGACGACCTCATCGCGTGGCTCGGTGTCTCCCGCACCCCCATCCGCGAGGCCCTCGCCGAGCTCGCCCGCGCCGGACTCATCGAGATGGCCCCGAACCGGTACACCCGGGTCGCCGCGCCGTCCAAGGACGAGCTCCTCGACGCGTACCGGACGCTCGGCGTCATCTACGGTGGCGTCGCCCGGCTCGCGACGCCGCGGTTCACCGACGCACAGCGCAAGAAGGTCGTGAAGACCCTCGACGACGTGACGGCGCAGGTCGAGGCGCAGCGGCAAGGGGACGTCGCGCACCACGGCGCCGACATCTACGCGCTGTGGGCCGACCACTGCGGCAACCCGTCGCTCGAGCAGCTCTGCCGGTCGACGACGGACGGACTCGCGTTCAAGCTGCGGGTGCCGGAGCTCGCCGAGCTGATCCCGGCCGAGGTGGTGCTGCCCGAGCTCGAGAAGCTCAAGGCCGCGGTCACCGCGAAGGACCCGATCGCCGCCGAGCTCGCCATGGAGGCGATCCACCTGCTCCCGTCCCGCGCCTGACGCGGGACGGGTGACGCGGGACTCGACCACCTGACGGACGGGAGGCGCGGTGCCAGCCGGCACCGCGCCTCCCGTCCGTCAGTGCGCGGGTCCGTCAGTGCGCGACGGCGGGATCGCGGCGACCTGCCAGGCAGGTTTGATGTTCGGAGAGCATCCGCCCGTTATGGTTTGCGGGTGACGAACGAGCCCGAGCAGACGATCGGTCGCGGCCGCCGCGGCTTCACGCCTCCGCGGCACGGCCGCCAGAAGCGACGCGGCGGGGTGGTGCTCCCCGCGATCGCGGGTGTGCTCACCATGGGCCTCGCACTCGGGGGCGGCTACGCCGCGTACGCCTACGGATCGCTGTCGAACGGCGTCACGAAGATCAACGCGATCACCGGCAGCACCACGAAGAAGGACGACGTCGACGGCCAGGCGCAGAACATCCTGCTGGTCGGCGACGACCACCGGCCGGACAACGCGACGCCCGAGGAGATGGCGGAGCTGAGCACGACGTCCGACGGCGGCGCGACGAACACCGACACGATGATCGTCCTGCACATCAACGCCGACGGATCGCAGGCGACGATGATCTCGTTCCCGCGCGACTCCTACGTCGACATCCCTGGTGTCGGCAAGGGCAAGCTCAACAGCGCGTTCTACTACGGCACGCTCAACGGCGGTGGCGACACCGGCGGTGCGAAGCTGCTCATCAAGACGATCCAGAACCTCAGCGGCCTGACGATCGACCACTACGTGCGCGTCTCGCTGCTCGGCTTCTACCAGGTGGTCAAGGAGCTCGGTCCGGTCGACGTCTGCCTCAACAACGCCGTCAACGACCCGTACTCGGGCGTGAACCTGCCGAAGGGGAACTCGACCCTCGACGCGAAGCAGGCGCTGTCGTTCGTCCGGCAGCGACACGGCCTGCCGAACGGCGACCTCGACCGCAACGTCCGGCAGCAGTACTTCCTGTCGCAGGAGGCCCGCAAGGTGCTCTCCGCCGGGACGCTGCTCAACCCGATCAAGATGGGCAACATCCTCAAGGCCGTCGGCGGCTCGATCCAGACCGACACCGACCTGATCAACCTGGCGTCCCAGATGCGGAACCTGCGTCCGGGGAACATCCAGTCGGCGACCATCCCGACCCTCGGCACCCCGACGATCACGGTGAACGGGGCGCCGCTCTCCATCGTCGAGGTGGACACGGTCGGCCTGCCCGCCTTCGTGCAGAACCTCGTCGGCGAGCCCGAGGAGTACACCAAGGCGGGCCGCGCGCAGCCCGCGGCGACCTCGGTGACCGTGCTGAACGGCAGCGGCGTCACCGGTGCGGCCAGCGCAGCCGGGACAGTCCTCACGGCGCGCGGCTTCCAGGTCGGGACCCCCGGGTCGTCCGACCTCACGAAGGCCACGCAGGTGCAGTACCCGGCGGGCCTCGAGAAGCAGGCCAAGGCGGTCGTGAACGTCGTCCCCGGCGCTGTCGCGGTCCGGACGAGCGCGGTGACCGGCGTGACGCTGGTGCTCGGCTCGGACGGCAAGACGGTGACCCCGGTCCCCGCGGCCGGCAGCAGTGCCTCGAGCCCGGCGGCCGGCTCCGGTTCGTCCGAGGCCGGGTCGACGGCGTCGAAGCCCGCCGCCACGAAGTCCGCGTCCTCCGAGCCGAAGCCGTCGTCGACCGACGTGAAGAGCTACGGCAAGGAAGGCGTCTGCATCAACTGACGCCGGCCCCGGCCCCGGCCGCGTGCCGACGGATCGCCTCGAGGGCCGTGTCCAGTCCGATCGCGAGCGGTCGGACGTCGCGCTGGACCTGCGCCAGGAGCAGGCCGCCCTGGAGCGCGACCAGCACGGCCGTCGCGAGCGCCGCGGGATCGGCGTCGGGGTCGAGCAGGCCGCGGTCGCGCATCGTGCCGAGGCCGTCGCGGAACGCCTGCTCCCAGCGGGCGAACCCGGCGGCCACGAGGTCCCGGGTGTCGGTGTCCCGCTCGGCGACCTCGGAGCCGAGCGTCCCGAGCGGGCAGCCACCGACGCAGCCGCCCGCCTCGGCACCCCGCACCGTCCGGTCGCGCCAGCGCTGCCACGCGTCGAAGGTCGTGAGGTCCTCGTCGTCCAGGCCCTGGCGGGCGATGATCGCGTCGGTCTGCTGCCGGACGACGTCGCGCACGAGCTCCTGCTTGTCGACGAAGTAGTGGTACAGCTGCGACCGTCCGACGGTGGCGGCTGCGCCGATGTCGTCGAGCGTCGTGCCCGCGATGCCGCGCGTCAGCAGGAGTCCGGCCGCCGCGTCGACGATCCGACGCCGGGTCGCCAGGCCCTTCGGCGTCGTGCGGCGAGCGGGCAGCTGGGCGGGTGACCGGCGCATGTCCAGAGTGTACTTGCAAGTACATCTGCCGTATGTGACATTCAGGGGGTGGACGACGACCTGCTCGCCGAGCGCGACGAAGAACGCGCGCTGCTCCTCGCCGTCGCGGCTGGTGACCGTGATGCCTTCACCCGGCTGCACCAGCGCTTCCGGCCGCTCGTCGAACGGTACGTCCGTCACCAGCTGGTGGACCCGTGGCAAGCGGAGGAGGTCGTCCAGGACGTGTTCCTCGAGCTCTGGCAGATCGCCGACCGGTTCGACCCGGCGCACACGGCGATCGCGTGGATCCGGACGATCGCGCACCGTCGGGCGATCGACCGCGTCCGGAAGAGCCGGGCGGACCGCGACCGCGACCGACGGATCGGTGCGCGGGACACGGAACTCGTCGACCACGCGAGCGTCGAGCGGGCCGAGAGCGTCCTCGACCGGGTGGCACTGCACCGTGCCGTCGCCGCGCTCCCCGGTCGTCAGCGCGAAGCAGTCGTCCTGCGGCACCTGGTCGGGATGTCCGGGCCCGAGCTGGCCGAGCGACTCGGCGTGCCGGTCGGCACGGCGAAGACCCGCGCGCGTGACGGGGTCGTCGCGCTGCGGCGGGTCCTGGTGCCTTGAGTCCGGCGGTGGGTAGGTTCGACGGGTGAGCAACGCAGCGCGTCCGATCACCCTGATGACCTACAACGTCAAGAACCCCGATCCCGCCCACGACTGGCCCGCTCGACTGCCCGTCCTGCTCGACGTGATCCGGCGGCACGACCCCGACATCGTGTGCGTGCAGGAGGCCTTCGCACACCAGATGGACGACCTCCGGGCCGGGCTCCCCGACCACGGCGACGTCGGTCAGGGACGCGAGGGCGGCACCGCCGGCGAGCACGCGGCCGTCTTCTTCCGACGCAGTCGGCTCCGGCCGGTCGACGAGGGCACCTTCTGGCTGTCGGACACCCCGGACGAGCCGGTGTCGAACACCTGGGGCAGCGTGTTCCCCCGCGTGGCGAACCACGCGCGGTTCCTCGATGCCGAGGGCGAGGCCTTCACGCTCCTGACGACGCACCTCGACCACGAGGTCGGTCCGCACGGTGACGACGTCCGGGCACGGAGCACCGCGCTCGTCGTCGAGCGCCTCAGCACGGCGGACGGCCCGGTCGTGGTCGCCGGGGACTGCAACGAGCCCGCGGGAGCGGGTGCCGCGTCACGGGTGCTCGAGTCAGCCGGGTTCGAGGACGCCTGGCTCGTCGGCGGGGACCCCACCGACCGGACGGCCACGTTCAACGACTGGGAGCCGCCGGTGGACTCGGGCGAGCGCATCGACTGGGTCTACACGCGGGGGATCGCCGGGGTCGACCGCGTCGTCATCGACCACGACGGCCCGGAGACGTGGTTCGCGAGCGACCACTTCCCGGTGGTGGCGACGCTGCGGATCTGATCGCGCCCGTCAGCAGGAGCGCTTGGCGTGCACCGGCATCGGTGATCCGAGCACCGTGACGGTGGTGTCGTCGGTCAGGGCGGAGACGCCGTTCGTGCCGAGGCCGGCCGCGGTGTCGTCGTCGGCGTCCGCGTCGCCGTCATCCGAGCGGTCGGACTCGTCGTGCTCCGGGGCCCACCCGGGTTCGAGGAGCAGCTGGTACGCGCGGGCGTCGTCGGAACCGAGGGACATGCGGTCGGTCGACGGTGCGTCCTCGATCGCGGCGCGGAGGTCGTCGCCGACCTGGACGCCGCCAGGCCCGTGCAGCTCGACCTCGTCGCCGGTGCGGGAGCGCACGCTGTCCCGCAGGACCCGGATCTCGACCGCGTTGCCGGCGGCAGCCGGTGTCGTGAGCGCGGCCACGCGGACGGCGCCGCCCCAGGTGTAGGTCGTCCCGGACGGGAAGCAGGCGCCGCCGACACCCTCGGCCGTCTGCGTGCGCGATGGGGTGCCGAGCAGGCGGTTCAGGAGCCCGACCATAGTGCGGGCGTCGCGCATCGACGCCTCGGTGACGATCTTGTCGCCGCGACGGAACACGAGCGACTCGGCGTCGAGCTCGATCGAGTCGACGCGCTTGAGCTTCGCGGTCGTGACCCTCGGGGTCTCGTGGGGGACCGGACCCGGGCCGAGTTCGGCGGCGGTGACCCGGTCGGTCCCGGTGCCGACCGTGCCGTCGACGGCGACCGTGCCGACCGAGAAGGCGAGCACGGCGGCGCTCAGCGCCAGCACGGTCCGGAAGGTCACCACTCGACGGTACGACGCCGGACCGTCCTGGACGACGGGTGTTACCGAATCGGAGCCGGGCCGTCACCGGACCGTGACATTCGTCGGTGACGCGTCACGGTCCCGGACCGGGGTCCGGTGGCGCGCACCGTCGGAGGGGCCGGGGGACAGCCGGCTGGGCGGTGGAGCGGCGACGGGTGCGTACCGTCGGCTACATGACGGACCAGCAGATCGACCAGTACAGCATGCAGGACCCGACGAAGATGTACGCCGACAAGAAGCCGGACGAGCAGTACCTCGAGGGGGCCGGCACCGACCAGGAGATGGCGGAGAACGTCCCCGCCGACCACGGCGAGGAGACCTACCGCGGCGCCGGTCGGCTCGCGGGGCGCAAGGCGCTCATCACCGGCGGCGACTCGGGCATCGGCGCGGCCGTGGCCATCGCCTACGCCCGCGAGGGTGCCGACGTCGCGATCTCGTACCTCCCGGAGGAGCAGGAGGACGCCGACCGCATCGTCGCCCTCGTCGAGGCGGCAGGTCGCAAGGCCGTCGCGCTGCCCGGTGACATCACCTCGCTCGAGGTCTGCGAGCAGCTCGTCGCCGACGCCGTCGAGCAGCTCGGCGGGCTCGACATCCTCGTGAACAACGCCGGCAAGCAGCAGAACGTCGACGACATCACGAAGATCTCGGACGAGGAGTTCGACGAGACGTTCAAGACGAACGCCTACGCGACCTTCCGGATCACGAAGGCCGCGGTGCCGCACCTGCAGCCGGGCTCCACGATCATCAACACGACCTCGATCCAGGCGTACGCACCGTCGCCGCACCTGGTGCACTACGCCGCGACGAAGGCGACCGTGAACAACCTGGCGAAGGGCCTCGCCGCGCAGCTCGCGCCGAAGGGCATCCGCGTCAACGCGGTGGCTCCGGGTCCCATCTGGACCCCGCTCCAGCCCGCCGGTGGGCAGCCCCCGGAGGCCCTGCCCTCCGCCGGCGAGCAGACCTACCTCGGCCGTTGGGGCCAGCCCGCCGAGCTCGCGCCGGCGTACGTGTTCCTGGCGAGCGGCGAGTCGTCGTACGTCGTGGGCGAGACGCTGCACGTCGACGGGGGCATGCCGACGCCGTAGCGGTGGGCGGACAACTGACGGGAGGGACGGTGCCGGCTGGCACCGTCCCTCCCGTCCTTCCGTCAACCGGTCGTCAGCACGGCGCGGTGCAGGTGCGCGCCAGACGCTCGAGCAGTTCGCGCGCGGACAGCGCCGCGGCCAGCTCGACCTCGACCGGGTTGATGCCGACGGCCCGTTCGAACGCGCGGCGCCGGGCCTGGTCGGCGATCGGGACCTCGGGGCGCTGCGGGAGCGCGGCGATCGCCCGGGCCGCGGCGTCGAACGCGCCGGTCGGCCGCCCGAGCTGCTCCCACATGGTCCGGACGTCGTGGGCGACCTGATCCGGGTCGCCACCGAACTCGAAGCCGGCCGAGGCCATGGTCGCCAGTCCCTGCGCGGTGGGGTCGTTCGGGGTCATGACGGCATCGTCACACGGATGACCGCGAACGCGCTGCGAACCGCATCGCTTGTCCCCCGACATGCCGACACCCGGACCGGGGATGCTGTTGTCCCCCGAACTCCGTTTGGATGGTCCTGCCCCCAGTGGGCGACACGGACAGGACGTCCGGGACCGACGGAGGGCACGATGCTCGAACACACCAGCGCGGACACGCAGGCGGCAGCCGCCGCGGCCGCGACCCTGCACCTGCGGATCACGATCGTGGGGGCCACCGTCGACCTCCTGCGGGACGTTCCCTTCCACGAGGCCCACGCGGGACTCGTCGCCGAGCGCATCGGGATCGGGGTGGAGGAGCTCCACCAGCACTTCCCCTCGTGGGACGGGCTCGTGCTCGCCGCGGTCGACCGGTGGAACGGCGGCCGCATGGACGAGGTCACGCGCGAGGTCGGCGACGGTTCCACGGTCCAGCTCCTGCGCGGGATCGTCGCGTCGAACGCCGAGGACCCGGCGCTCATGCGGCTCCTCGTCGCCCTGCTCTCGGTCGCGGGCAACCCGCAGCACCCGATGGCGTCGTACCTGCGGTCGCGCTACCAGCTCTTCTACGCGCAGATCAAGCGCGGCCTCGAGCACGACATCGCGGTCGGTCGGGCGCCGCACACCATGGACCCGCGTCGCGGGGCCGAACAGCTCATCGCGCTCTACGAGGGACTCCAGCTGCAGGCGTTGTTGCGGTCGGACCTCGACCTCGTGCCCGCCTTCGACCGGGCCGTCACGCGGCTCGAGCGCGGCTGGATGGAGCGCTACGAGCCGCAGGCCGCACGGCGACTGTCGACGTGGAGCGACGGCGGCTGGGAGATCTGACCCGCGGCACTAGGTGCTCGGTGCTCGGCTCGGGGTGCTCGCCGCTCGGCGCTCGGCGTCGCGATCTCACGGGCTGCGCGACACGTCACGCGCGTCGCGGTCCGTGAGGTGTCGCCCAGCCCGTGATGTCGCCCGCGGGCTCGCCCGGCACCGGCACCGGCACCGGTTCAGCGCGGCCGCGGCCCGCGGGGTGTCGAGCCGTTGCCGGGGTCGTAGCCCGAGTCGCGGATGACCTTGATCGCCGTGGTGTCGTTGTGCACCGAGTGCACGACGACCCGTCGGGACCGCCGGAGCGCCCGCCGTGCCCCCGGCGTCGCCACGAGGCCGCCGAGCACGAGCCCGGCACCGATCGCCAGGGCGACCGAGACGGCCGCGACGAAGTCCAGCGCCGCGCTCGACGACCCGGACATGAAGTTGAGCAGGGCGCTCGACACGGCGACACCGGGCAGCAGGGCGCCGCAGAACGCCGGCACCGCGATCGCCGCCACGGCCGTCCGCATCCGTGCGGCGGCGATCGTCGCGAGCACGCCGAGGAGCACCGAGGCGAGGAAGGTCGCTCCGAGCAGCGGGATGCCGACCTCGCGGAGGAGACGCAGAGCGGCACCGGCGGCCACCGAGAACACGACGGCGACCGGGATCACCCGCGCGCTCGCCTGCTGCACGAAGCAGTTGGCGGCCGCCGAGACGACGGTCAGCAGCAGGGACGCCCAGAGCGGCAGGGTCTGCAGGGCGATCCCGGACGGATCCACCTCGATCCGGAGCCACTTCGTCACGGCGATGCCGGCGGGCACCCCGACGACGATCGCAGCGATGACGAGCCCGATGTAGAACGCCCGGGCCACCGCCATCGCCCGGAACCCCGAGATCGCGTCCTGCGCCCACGTGACGAGGGACGGGTGCGGGAGCAGGAGAACGACGAGCGCGGCCACCATCGTCGCCGCCTGCCCCGGGTGCAGCACGCCCGCCCAGATCGCGAGCGTGCCGATCGCCGAGGCCACCGCACCCTGCGCACCGGAGACGAAGAATTGCGGGAAGCCCCGGCCGGTCAGCCACCGGCCCGAGACGATGATGCCGAGCATGAGCACGAACGCGCCGAGCCCCGCCCGCCAGCCACCGCCGGCCTGCATCGCGATCGAGATGCCGAGGATCGAGAGCCCGACGTCGGCCGACCACCGCGGCCACCGGGGCGGCAGCCGGAGCACGGCGACGAGGGCGCTCACGGCGGAGGTCATGTCGCGCTCGTCGTGCACGAGGTCGTCGACGATCTGGTTCGCCCGCGCCAACCGGTCGAGGTCCGAGCCGTCGGACTGCACCGTGCGGACCTTCACCAGCGGCGGGTGGTCGGCCGGCGCGTACTGGATCGTCACCGAACTGCCCGAGAAGTCGAGGTCGAGCGGTGCGAGGTTCCACTTCGTCGACACCGCGACGACGGCGGTCTCGACGCTCCGGGTGTCCGCGCCCGAGGCGAGCATGACCTCGGCGAGGTCGAGGCAGAAGTCGACGATCTGCACCGGCGAGTACTGCTCGCGGGCCCTGGTGTCCGGGACGACCTCTTCGTAGATCGTGCCGCGGAGCCGGGCCCGGGCATCGCGGATGTCGTGCTGCGCGAGGTTCCGGACGCGTGGCCGTGGTGGACGCCCGGGTCTGGCTCCGGGGAGGGACTGCTCGGCCATCCCGCCATCGTGCCAGTCGTCGACGCCCGAGTCCGGACGTCCGCTGGACGCCCTCAGTGCCGACGCTGTGCGCTGAGCCGTCCCGCGGCGAACGACGCGACGACGGCGCCTGCCAGCACGAGCACCGGCCCGACCGTCGACCGCCAGGCCAGGGAACCCGCGACGAAGGCGTAGTCGACCCGGGGTGCGACGCTGGCGAAGCCGACCGTGGAGGTCGGGGTGGTGAGGAGCAGCACGACGCCGACGACGAGGGCGGCCAGGCCGAGCCAGAGGGACACGTGGGTCCAGGGTGCGGGACGTGGCATGCCGTCAACGTACGCAGACGGGAGGCGCGGTGCCGACCGGCACCGCGCCTCCCGTTCCGCGCGTCGAACGCCTACTGCTCGAAGGTCGCGTGGAGCTCGATGTCGACGCCGGTGAGCGCCTTCGAGACGGGGCAGGTGGCCTTCGCCTCGTCGGCGGCCTTGAGGAAGGTCGCCTCGTCGATGCCGGAGACCTCGCCGGAGACGGTGAGGACGATGCCGGTCAGCTTGAACCCGCCGGCCGAGTCCGGGCCGAGCGAGACGTCGGCCTTGACGTCGAGCGCCTCGACCGTGCCGCCCGCCTCGCCGAGGACGGCCGAGAACTGCATGGCGTAGCACGCGGAGTGCGCGGCTGCGATGAGCTCCTCGGGGCTGGTGGTGCCGCCGGCGTCGTCGGCGGCACGCTTCGGGAAGGACACGTCGTACGTGCCGACCTTCGAGCTGGAGAGCTCGACCTGGCCGGAACCGTCGTTGAGGCCGCCGTTCCAGGCGGTGCGTGCGGTGCGCGTGGGCATGACCGCTCCTTTCGTGTGGGGGATCGGTCCCGATCGGGACCGCCGACGCCGAGTCAATCAGAGAACGCGCGTTCTCGCGAGGGCTCTCGGGGAAGACGCAGGTCTGCCCTACGATCGGGCGCATGGGGGACAGGGTGACCGCGGGCTTCCGCGACCGCGTGCTCGAGCCGGGGTCGGTCGACGTGACGAACCCGGTCGTCGCGTGGGTGCGGTTCTGGACGCAGGGCTGGCGGTTCCACGGGCGGGCGAGCCGGACGGAGTTCTGGTGGGTGATCGCCCTCGAGCTCGCCCTGACGGCGGCGGCGCTCTGGATCGTCGGCGTGCACGGCACGGGCGGACGGTGGGAGCTGTACGCGGACCCGTTCGGGGCGGTCGTCTCGCCGCGGGTGTCCTTCCACCTCGTCGAGGTGGAGCAGGGGGCCTGGTTCGGTTGGGGCTCGGGTCCCCGGGACGTCCGGCCGGACGCGTGGGACGCGGTCCTGCTCGCCGCGGTGATCGCGACCGTCGTGCCGCGGTGGTCGCTGCTCGTCCGACGCCTGCACGACCGTGACCACACCGGGATGTGGATCCTGCTCCTCGTGTTCACCGGGCCGATCGGGTGGCTCGTGCTGACCGGCATGGTCGCCTCGCGGTCGCGCGCCCGGGGCGCTCGGTTCGACCGCGACCCGGTCGGCGGGCGGCAGATGTCGAGCACGGATGAACCACAACTGTCGTCCTGAGCGACAGGTGTAATCTGGCGGGGTTCAAAGGAGACCCCATGCGCGCCGTCGTGTTCGAACAGTTCCAGACGTTCCCGTCCCTCACGGACGTCCCGAAGCCCACCCCGGGTCCGGGGGAGGTGCTCCTCAAGGTCGCCGGCGCCGGTGCGTGCCACTCGGACGTCGCCGTCTACCGCGAGTTCCAGGCGGGGCAGCCTGGAGCGCAGCAGCCCCCGTTCGTCCTCGGGCACGAGAACTCCGGCTGGGTCGAGGAACTCGGCGACGGCGTCTCCGGCTTCACCGCGGGTGACGCTTACCTCGTCTACGGCCCGGTCGGCTGCGGGCACTGCTCGTACTGCTCGAAGGGGCAGGACACGTACTGCGACAACGCCGCCACGAACCCGTACGCGGGCATCGGCCTCGGGCGCGACGGCGGGATGGCGGAGTACGTCACCGTGCCGGCACGCAACCTCGTGCCGCTGGGCGACGCCGACCCGATCGCGGCCGCACCGCTCAGCGACGCCGCGCTCACGCCGTACCACGCGATCAAGGCCTCGCTGCCGAACCTGGCCGGCGGTGGCAGGTACGCCCTCGTCGTGGGCCTCGGCGGACTCGGGCAGATCGCCGTCCAGATCCTCACGGCCCTCACCGGGGCGACCGTCATCGCGACGGACACGAAGCAGGACGCGATGGACCGCGCGGCCGCACGGGGCGCGATCACCGTGCCGGGTGGCCCCGACCAGGCCGCTGCGATCCGCGAGATCACCGGCGGGCGCGGGGTGGACGCCGCGTTCGACTTCGTCGGGGCGACACCGACGATCACCCTCGCCCAGGCCTCGATGGCGATCGGCGGGCGGTGCACCGTGGTCGGCATCGCCGGGGGCACCACGGAGTGGAACTTCTTCCGGACCCCGTACGAGTCGACCATCACGAACACGTACTGGGGCACCGTCGAGGACCTGCACGAGGTCGTCGCGATGTACCGCGCGGGGCAGATCGTCCCCGACGTCGAGCGCTACGCACTGTCCGACGCGCTCGAGGCCTACCGGAAGCTCGAGGCCGGCGAGCTCTCGGGCCGCGCGGTCGTGGTGCCGACGCTCTGACGCGGAGACGCGGAGCCGCGGGGCCGCGCGCTACCGGGTCACCGTCCCGCGGCGTAGCCCTGCGCGCCCCGCGGGTTCGCCGCCGCGCCGAGCACCCCGGTCGCCGGGTCCCGCGTCACGCACGACAGCCGGCCGAGCGTCCAGTCGCCCGCGCGGGTGACGACGTGTCCGCGGGCCTCGAGCCCGGCGATCACGTCGTCGCCGATCCGGTCCTCGACCACGAGTCCAGCCGGCTCCCACGTGCGCGGCCAGAACGACCCCGGGAACGACGTCGTGTGCAGGGCGGGCGCGTCGATGGCCTGCTGCGGGGAGTACCCGCCGACGATCCAGCGGAGCAGGAACAGCAGCTGCCACTGGTCCTGTTGGTCGCCACCCGGTGAGCCGACCGCGGCGACCGGGACGCCGTCGCGGAGCACCAGGGTCGGGGTGAGCGTCGTGCGCGGGCGCTCGCCGGGGCGGAGGGTCGAGGCCGTGCCCTCCTCGAGCCAGGTCATCTGCAGGCGGGTACCCAAGCAGAAACCGAGCCCCGGGATCGTCGGCGAGGACTGCAGCCAGCCGCCGGACGGGGTCGCGCTGACGATGTTGCCCCAGCGGTCGACGACGTCGATGTGGCACGTGTCACCGCGGGTCTCGCCGTCCGGGGCCACGAACGGTTCGCCGCGGTCCTCGACGGGCGCGACCGCCGGGGCGTCCCGCTCGATGCGGACCGTCGGCTCGCCCGCTGACCCGGCGGCTCCGGCCGAGGCCTCGTGCGACGTCCGGACCGGCGGCATCGTGTGTCGGACGCCCTCGACGGTCCCGGGCCGCAGCTCGGCCGACGCCAGGTCCCCGATCAGTGTTCGTCGCTCGTCGGTGTACGCGTCCGACAGCAGGACGTCGACGGGGACGTCGCCGTCGCCGTAGAACGCCTCGCGGTCGGCCAGCGCGAGCTTCTGCGCCTCGACGATCGTGTGCGCGCCGAGCTCGGTCGCGGGGTCGAGCCGTGCGTCGTCGAGCGGCTCGAGCAGTCGCAGGGTCTGCAGGAGCGCCGGACCCTGTCCCCACGGCCCGGTCTTCGCGATGGTGCACCCGCGGAACTCCGCCGTCGTCGCCGGCTCGTAGGTCGCCCGGAAGGCCGCGAGGTCCGACGCCCGGATCACGCCGGCGTGGTCGGTCCCGGACGCGTGGCGGTGCGGCTGGCGGACGAACCGGTCGATGGCCTCGGCGACGAAGCCCTCGGCCCACTCGCCGCGGGCGGCGTCGATGCGCGCGCTCCGGCCGTCGACGCCGCTCCCGGCGGCGACGAGCCGTTCGAAGACCGAGGCGAGCGCCTCGTTGCGCACCACGTCCCCCGGGGCCGGCACCGTGCCTCCCGGCAGCCACTGCGCGGCGGAGGTGGGCCAGTGCTCCTCGAACAACCCGCGCACCGCCGTGATCGTCCGGACCACCGCCGGTGCGACCGGGTGGCCGTCCCGCGCGTAGCCGACTGCCGGTGCGAGGACGTCGGCGAGCTCCCACGTGCCGTGGTCGCGCAGCAGCAGGAGCCAGGCGTCCACGGCACCCGGCACGGTGGCGGCGAGGGCACCGGCTCCCGGGACGAGGTCGAGCCCCTCGGCGCGGTAGTGCTCCGGTGTCGCACCGGCCGGCGCGGGCCCCTGGCCGACGAGCACGGTCGGCGTCGGGTCGTCCTTGGTCGCGAACACCGCCGTGAGGTCGCCGCCGGGGCCGTTCAGGTGCGGCTCGACGACGTGCAGCACGAACGCTCCGGCGACCGCGGCGTCGAACGCGTTCCCGCCGCGTTCGAGCACGGACTGCGCGGTGGCGGTCGCGATCCAGTGCGTCGAGGCGACCATGCCGAAGGTGCCGGCGAGGTCCGGTCGCGTGGTCGTGGGGGCGGGCGGGATGAAGGCGGGGTTCGGCGTCGGCATGGTCCCATCCTGTCCTTGCGTGCATCCGCGGGTGCGCGCATACTGAACGCAGCGGTTAATTAACCGCAGTGTTCACCAAGGAGGCGACGATGACCACCGACCGCGTCGACGCCGTCCTCTCGGCCCTCGCCGACCCCATCCGTCGGCGGATCGTCGAGCGACTCGGGAAGGGCGAGGCGACCGTCACCGACCTGTCCGAGCCGTTCGACGTCAGCGCACCGGCGATCTCCCGACACCTCGGCGTCCTCGAACGCGCCGGTCTCATCACCCGTGAGCGGCACGGCACGTGGCGCACCTGCCGGCTCCGGCCCGAGGCCGTCACCGAGCTCGCCGGGTGGCTGAGCGGGCTGCAGCCGGTCTGGGACCGCCGGTTCGACAGCCTGGAGGCGCTGCTCGCCTCCCAGCGTCCGCCCGCCACCGTGGGCGGCGCGTCCACAGCACCCACCGTCCCGTCCGACGACCAGCAGGAGCAGTCATGACCGAGCAGTTCACCGCCCACGCCACCCACCGGTTCGCGTACCCCGTCCAGGACGTCTACCGCGCGTTCGTCGACCCCGCACAGCTCGCGCTCTGGTTCGGGCCGCTCGGCTTCCACGTCCCCGTCGCCACCGTCGAGGTCGACGCCCGCGTCGGTGGGGCCTGGAACCTCACCATGGTGAGCAACGACGACCCCGGGTGGGCCTCGCCCGTGCAGTCGACGCTCCAGGAGGTCGAGGAGAACCGGATCATCGTCGGGACGTCGACCGCCGAGGGCATCCCCGGCATCGAGGACGGGACGCCGCTGTCCCTCACGCTCGAGTTCGCCGAGGACGGCGACGGCACGGTCGTCACGCTCACCCAGGGCCCCTTCCCCGAGGTCATGCGGGACATGAACATCGCCGGGTGGACGCAGTCGTTCCACAAGCTCGAGGCCCTGCTCGGCGCCCCGAAGGCCTTCTTCCAGATGCCCTGACGACATGGAGTGCCCCCGGAACTGGGGTTGTCCGGTCCGGGCAATGGGGTTGTGCGGGCTCCACGAAAAGGTGACCATCGTTCGGCGGCGTGTCGAGAGCGCGTCGCCGAACGGTCGGCAGGGGCTCGGCCGGATCCAGATCAGGGGTTCCATGACCAGCACACCGTCCTCCGTCGCGCGCGCTCGCCGACTCCCACGACTCGCAGCCGCGGTCGTGGCCATCGTCGTCGTCGCCGGTGGTGCCGTCGGGATCGCCGAGCCGGCGTCGGCAGCCGTGGTCTACAAGGGGAAGGCGCCTGCCGGTACGACGCTGCAGCCCGGCGACTCGGTGACCTCGCCGAACGGCCAGTTCCGGCTGATCCTGCAGGGTGACGGCAACCTCGTCGAGTACGGCGTCGGCAACCAGGTGCTCTGGGCGTCCAACACCTCGAACCAGCCCGGTGCCGTGCTGACGATCGGGCGGAACCGCGCCGTCGACCTGCTGCGGAACGGCAAGCGCATCGTCCGCTGGGCCTCCGCCGGCACCGCGCAGTCCACCGAGTTCGCGGTCCGCGCCGACGGCACGATGGGCCTCTACTCGGGCAAGACCGCGATCGTGAACTGGACGAGCCAGCAGGGCGTCGTGCCCGCCGGCAACTCGATCTACTCCGGCACCGTGCTCAGCTCGGACACGAGCGGCACCCGTCGCCTGACGATGCAGACCGACGGCAACCTCGTGCAGACCGTCAACCGCAAGGTCGTCTGGCAGTCCGGGACCGCCGGGCACGCGGGCGCCTGGGCAGAGCTGCGCAAGGACGGCAACTTCGCCGTGGTCGGTCGCGACGCCGCGCAGAAGAAGGTCACGCTCTGGAACTCGCGGACCGGCACCGCGGGCGCCGGCACGCTCATGGTGCAGGTGGACGGCAACGTCGTGCTCTACGGCGGCAAGGACACCCGCGTCTGGTCGACCAAGCCCGTCACGGGCATGATGTGGCCGGTCGCGAGCACCAAGATCTCCGGACGCTACGGCGACGACCGCGGCGCCGGGCACGTGCCGCGGTACCACCAGGGCGCCGACGCCCCGGTCGCGGTGGGCACGCCCGTGTACGCCTCGGGGACCGGCACGGTGACGAGCACCGTCGCGAACAACGCCTCGTACGGCAACTACATCGTCGTGACCTACGGCAACGTCACGGTCCTCACCGCGCACCTCAGCGCGATCGAGGTCAAGCAGGGGCAGATCGTGTCCGTGCGCACCGAGATCGGGAAGTCCGGCAACACCGGGCAGTCGACCGGGCCGCACGTGCACGTCGAGACCCGGCGGGCGGGGTCGCTCTTCGACCCGTTGACACTGCTGCACTTCCGGTAGGGGAACGGCCCGCACTCGAGTCGAGTGCGGGCCGCCGTCTCAGTCCCTCCGCCAGACGTCGAGCAGGAGCCTGGCGACAGCCACGAGCAAGCTCGCGACCGGCAACCAGGACACCCGACGCCTGGGCTCGGACCCGTTGTCCTTCGACATCGAGACCGCCTCCGGTGTGTCAGCGCCGGCGGACACCAGGAGCGGGGTGCCGAGGGGTGCGTCCGTGACCGGGGTCACGTATGCTGGCTCCGAGCGAAACGCTCGGGACACTGTGCGTCCCTCTGGCACTCCACTCGGAGAGCAACTCGGAGCCCATCACCGTTGCCGCGGTGGTGGGCTTCAACCTTGCCCGGGGCGATCGTCCGGCGACCGCCGCCCCGCGCAACAGCCTACGGTGATGATGTGTGATGTTCCACTGCGCTAGTCTGGCCACTGCCCGCGAAGTGGGGGCGCGAGCAATCGCGTTGGTGACAGGTCTTCAACTAACGTTGGATCGACCCAGGGGAGGAACGATGGAGTTCGAAGAACGCCTTGCTGCACTGGCCACGAAGGTCCAGAACCAGCGCGAGGCCATCCAGACCGAAGAAGCGACGAAGAACGCGTTCGTCATGCCGTTCATCTCGACGATCCTCGGCTACGACGTGTTCAACCCGCTGGAGGTCGTGCCGGAGTTCACCGCCGATGTCGGTGTGAAGCGCGGCGAGAAGGTCGACTACGCGATCATGCGCGATGGCGAGGTGCAGATCCTCATCGAGTGCAAGAAGTCCACCGAGCCGCTGAAGATCGAGCATGCGTCGCAGCTGTTCCGCTACTTCTCCGTCACCAACGCCCGCATCGCGGTGCTCACGAACGGCGAGGTCTACAACTTCTACACGGACCTCGACGCGCCGAACAAGATGGACGACCGGCCGTTCCTGGTGCTGGACCTCGCTGACATCGACGAGACGCTCCTCCCGGAGTTGAGCAAGCTCACGAAGGACGTGTTCGACCTCGACTCGGTCATCAGCGCGGCGGAAGAGCTCAAGTACGTCGGCTCGATCAAGCGGGCGATCGCCGCGCAGTTCCGCGAGCCCGAGGAAGACTTCGTCCGTCTCTTCGCCTCTCGCGTCTACGACGGCCGTTTCACCCAGGAGGCGCGGACACAGTTCACGACCCTGGTCGCGAAGGCCTCGAAGCAGTTCCTGAACGAGCAGGTCAACGATCGCCTCAAGACGGCTCTCGGCGCCTCCTACACGTCGCCGGTCGGAGCGGAAGCACCTGCGGAAGCCATGACGAGCGCGGCAGTCGCGGAGGACGATCTCGACCGGGACACCGAGATCGAGACCACGCTCGAAGAACTCGAGGGGTACCAGATCGTCAAGGCGATCGCCTGCAGCGAGGTGAAGCCGGACCGCATCGCGCACCGCGACCAGAAGTCGTACTTCGCCGTCCTGCTCGACGACAACAACCGCAAGCCGATCGCTCGTCTGTGGTTCAACGGCAAGAAGCAGAAGTACCTCGGGCTGTTCGACGAGAACAAGGTCGAGACCAAGCACCCGATCGACGCGCTCGACGACATCTACCTCCACGCCGAGGCGATCAGGACTTCCGTCCAGCGGTACGAATCATGAGGATCGTCAGCATTCGCGTGCGCAACCGGATCGTGGATGACCACGGCACGGTCACCCTGCCGAAGCGCTGGGCGGTCAGAAGTACAGAAGCCCCGCCAGAGGCGGGGCTTCGCGCCCGGTAGTCGAGACATCCGGGAGTGTCTGACAACGCTATCCGAGACGCAGGCCACGAGCGAACTCGGCACCGGTGGTCAGGACAGGCTCGGCCGCGGGTGCCGAGGGGTGCGTCCGTGACCGGGGTCACGTATGCTGGCTCCGAGCCAAACGCTCGGGACACTGTGCGTCCCTCTGGCACTCCACTCGGAGAGCAACTCGGAGCCCATCACCGTTGCCGCGGTGGTGGGCTTCAACCTTGCCCGGGGCGATCGTCCGGCGGCCGAGGCCCTCGCGTCCTGATCGTTCGACGTCGGCCGTAGGGTGGACGGGATGGAGAAGCGCGGCGGACGGGTCATCGTGTTGGTGGCGATCGGGATCGTGGCGGGGATCCTCTCCGGCCTGTTCGGCGTCGGCGGCGGGGTCATCGTCGTACCGGCCCTGATGGCGTTCCTCCACCTCGACCAGCGCCGGGCATCGGCGACGTCCCTCGTGGCGATCGCCCCCGCGGCCGTCGTCGGGGCGATCACGTACGGCGTGCAGGGCGAGGTGCACTGGCTCGCGGCCCTGACCCTGGCGGTCGGCAGCGTCGTCGGTGCCCCGATCGGCGCGCGGCTCCTGCGGGCGCTGCCGCTCCGGGTGCTGCCGTGGATCTTCGTGGGGTTCATCGCCGTCGTGCTCGTCTCGCTGTTCGTGGCGGTGCCGACGCGCGGGGGCGAGGTGCACTTCGGTGTGGTCGAGGCGATCGTCCTGCTGCTGCTCGGGCTGCTGTCGGGCGTGCTGTCCGGGCTCGTCGGGGTCGGCGGCGGGGTCGTCATCGTGCCGGGGCTCGAGGTGGCCCTCGGCGCGGGCGACCTGCTCGCGAAGGGCACCTCGCTGCTCACCATGGTGCCGACGGCCGTCTCGGGCACGGTGGCGAACCTCCGGCGCCGAGCGGTGGACCTCCGGGTCGGCCTCACGATCGGCGTCACGGCCGCCGTCTGCGCTCCCGGAGGCGCGTGGATCGCCCGCCTCGTCGATCCGCAGGTGGGCACCTGGCTCTTCGCCGCGTTCCTCGTGGTGGTCGCGGTGATCGTCCTGCGCCGCGGTCGCCGGACCGCACCGCGGAACGAGGCGACGGGCGGAGAGGTCGCGTGACGCGCCTCCAGTCCGGCGGTGGACGGAACCCGGCGGATGCGGAGGCCGTGCTCGCGGCGTTCGCGCGCACACCCGGTGACGTGCCGGCGGCGCGACGCGTCGCGCGGCAGTTCGCCGACCTCGACGAGGGTGAGCGGTCCGCGCTGCTCTGGAGCGAGGACCGGGGCGCGCGGCTCGTCGCCGTCCTGCTCCTCGTGCAGGCGATGCGGGAGCACCCGGACCCGGAGCTGACCGACGAGTACCTGTCGGCGGCGAAGGCGGAGCGGTTCGACGAAACGGTGCTGGTCGACCTCGGAGCGGAGGAGCTCGTGGGCGCCCCGCTCGTCGAGGGCTCGACCGGCCCGCTGTTCGCGCTCGTGAAGTCCGACGTGGCGATGGTCCGTCGGATCGCGGTCGTGGCCACCCTGGCGTTCGCGAAGCAGGGTGACGCCGAGGTGCCGCTCGCCATCGCGGGGCGGCTCGTGCGGGAGCGGAACGACACCGTGCAGTCGGCGCTCGGCCGGGTGCTCCGCGAGACCGGCAAGCGGGCGTCCGAGGCGGCGCTCGTCGCGTTCCTCGAACGGCAGGGGCGGTTCCTCACCCCCGCGGCGCGGGTGACGGCGACCGAGCACCTTCCGCCGGCGGAACGCGACCGACTGCGCGGCTGACCCTGCAGGCCGGGGCGCTGACACCGTCCAGACGTCGGACGGCGCCACCCGGCGATGGCTCAGTCGGAGGCGGTGGGCTCCGCGAGGACGGTCGTGAGCGACACGACGACACCGTCCCGGACCTCGATGACGTCGACGCCCCGGACCGCGGGCGCACCGACCGGGCCGAAGCCCCACGCGAGGACCCCGTGGTGCTCAGAGACGTAGCGACGCCCCTCCTCGACGAACTGGAACGCACCGGGCGCCTCGTCGAGGATCCCCGCGGCCTTCTGGTCGAGGGCGTCCCAGCCGGTGACGGTCCCCTCGGGGTCGGTGAAGGTCACGTCGGGGGAGTACGTCCGCTCGATCGCAGCGCGGCGTGCGGCAGCGTCGCGGTTCCCGAAGACGTCGTGGAGGTTCGTGGTCAGCAGCTCGGACACGGTCGACATGGGCGGAGCCTAGCCTGGGCGCATGCACACCGAGGTGCCCCGACCCCGCATCGACGCCGCGCTCGTGGAACGGCTCGTGGCCGCGCAGTTCCCGGAGTGGGCCGGGCTGCCCGTCCGCGAGGTCGATGCGCAGGGGTGGGACAACCGCACCTACCGGCTCGGCAGCGAGTTGGCCGTCCGGCTGCCGAGCGCGGCCGGGTACGTCGCAGCGGTCGAGAAGGAGCAGCGGGTCCTGCCGTACCTCGCGGCGCGGCTCGACGTCCCGGTGCCGGAGCCGGTCGGACTGGGGGTCCCGGCCGAGGACTACCCGTTCCCGTGGTCGGTCCGGCGCTGGATCGACGGTACGGTCGCTGCCCGGGCCTCGACCCTCGACCGACGGACCCTCGCCGCCGACGTCGGTGCGGTGCTCCGGCAGCTGCGGGCCGTGCCGGCGGGTGACGGTCCGGTCGCCGGGGCGCACTCGTTCCACCGGGGAGCGCACCCGTCGCACTCCGCGCCCGAGGTGGTCGCGGCGCTCGACCGGCTCGGTGACGACGTCGACCGTCATGCGTGCGAGGCGGTCTGGGGCGCAGCGACCGCCTCGGCCTGGGACCGGCCGGCCGTGTGGTTCCACGGCGACGTCGCCCCGGGCAACCTGCTCGTCGACCGGGACGGACGGCTCTCGGCCGTGATCGACTTCGGCACGTGCGGTGTCGGTGACCCGGCGTGCGACCTCGTCCTCGCCTGGACGTTCCTCGACCCGGAGGCGCGACGGGTGTTCCGCGACGCCGTCGGCCTCGACGCCGGCACCTGGGCGCGGGCGCGGGGCTGGGCGCTCTGGAAGGCGCTCATCATGCTCGCGGGGAGCGCCGGGCCCGGGGACCGCGCGGAGCACGAGGCGGTGCTGGGGGCGGTCCTCGCCGATCCGGTCGCGACCTGAGCTGCGCGTCAAGCAGCCGGGCCGCCGCGCGCAGCCCGGCCCACCCGAGTAGCCAGACCGCCCGTCGGGGTCGGGGTCGGGGCCGGGGCCGGGCCGGCGGGGCTAGGGCGTCAGCGCCGCGTCCAGCACGAGGTCGAGCGCCGCGACCTGTCGCTCGGGCGTCCACCGCTCGGGGTCGCCCGCGGCCAGCGCGGTGATCCCCTCGACGGTCGCGACCAGGGCAGCCGCGCGGTCGTCACACACCGCATCCGCCAGGCCGGTCGCGAGCGCGAGCAGTCGAGCGAGTCGCCCGGCGAAGGAGCGGCTGTTCGTCACGTGCTGGTCGCGCAGCACGGGGTCACCGAGCGCGGCGGCGAGGAACGCGACCCACGCCCGGGCCTCGGCGAGGCGCCCGGCATCGACGGCGAGTGCGCCGCCGGCCACCGCCCGCACCGCTGCTGCCGCATCCGGGGCGTCCGCCTCGAGTGCGTCGGCACGGACCCTGGTGCGGTCGTGCAGGACCTGTCGGGCGTGCAGGAGGAGGGCGCGCTTGTCGGGGAACGTGTGGAGGACGAGCCCCGTCGTGCACCCGGCGCGTTCGGCGACGGCGCGGAGCGTCAGGCCGGTCGGACCGAGGTCGGCGAGGGTGGTGAAGACGGCCTCGGACAACCGGGTCCGCTGGGCGGCGTCGTCTCGGGTCCGGGGCACACCGGAAGCGTAACAGATGTTACCGTAACGATCGTTACCGAAAGGATCGCCATGCGCTGGACCATCACGACCGTCCCGTTCGACCACGCGGACGCCGACCGGCTCCGCCGAGCACAGCGGCAGGAGCTCGACGCGCGCTACGGGACGGACGACCACGAGCCCGGCGTCCCGCCGACCGCGGCCGACGTCCCGGTGTTCGTCCTGGCGTGTGAGGAGGACGGCTCCGCGATCGCCTGCGGCGGGCTCCGGCCGCTCCCCGACGACGTCCTCGGTGCCGGGGTCGTGGAGATCAAGCGGATGTACACGGCGCCGTCCGCTCGGGGGACCGGTGTGGCGACGGCGGTGCTCCGGCGGCTCGAGCAGGAAGCGGTGCGGGCGGGCGCAGGCTCGGTGGTCCTCGAGACCGGCACGGCGCAGCCCGACGCGATCCGGTTCTACGAGCGCGAGGGGTACACGGCGATCCCGCCCTTCGGTGCCTACGCCGGGTCGACGAACTCGGTGTGCTTCGGCCGGCGACTCGGCCCGGCCCCCGACGTCATCGGAGCAGGGTCAGCGTGAGAACACGTCGTCGAGTGTGTAGGTCCCGAGCCGACGCTGCCGGACGAGGGCGCCCAGCCGGGGCAGCGCGCCGATGGTCCCCGGGAAGTTCGCGTGGCCGATCACGATCCGACCCGGCGTGAACCACTGGTCGGCGAACCCGACGATCTGTCCGGCGCCGATGTCGCCGGAGTCCGCGAGCGTCCCGTACCAGAGCAGCGGTGTCGTGTAGCCGACCCGTGCGGCGGCGGCGTCGACCCGGGCGTCGTGGTACCCGTACGGCGGTCGGAAGTACGGGCGTGCGTCGACGCCGAACGTCCGCTCGATGAACTCGTGGTTGCGGGTCAGCTCGTCCTCGATGGCCTGGTCGCCGAGCTTCGTCAGGGCCAGGTGGTCCCAGGTGTGGTTGCCGATCTGCACCTGCCCCGACGCGATGAGGGGCCGCAGCACGTCGGCGTGCTCCGTCCACGAGGGCCGGACGCCGTTCACGAAGAAGGTGAGCCGGGTGCCGGTCTCGGCCGCGAAGCGGGCGTAGGCGCCGACGACGTCGGATGACGCGCCGTCGTCCACGGTCCAGGCGATGCCGGGCGTCCCGGCGGGCAGCCCGGTGACGGTGCCTGCCGGCAGCGGTGTCCTCGTGAGCGTCGGCTGCCCCCACGTCGGCGTCGGCGTCGGTGTCCGGGTGGGAGACGGGACGGGCGTCGGGGTCGGCGAGTGCGTCGCGACGGCCTCCCGTCGCGGTCCGGTGGGCGCACAGGCGGCGAGCGCTCCGGCCGCGAGCAGGGCGCCCGCTCCGGCGAGCAGGGAGCGGCGGGTGGTGCGGTGGTCCATCCGCACCAGCATCGGGTGACCGGCCGGTCGGGCGCATCGGCTCCCGGGACGATCCGGTTGGCCGATCGGCCACCGGGACCACGGGGACCGGGCCAGGAGGCGCGGCTCGCGTCCGCCACGGACCGCGCTGGCCGGACGGGGCTGGGAACGCACCACGGGGCGGGCGGGTACCGACGTGGGGAGACGAGCCGCGCCTCCTGGCCGACTCGAAGCGACCACGAGAGGAACGCGACGTGCGCGCACTGACCTGGCAGGGCACCGAGAAGGTGTCCGTCGAGACCGTCCCCGACCCGACAATCCAGCAGCCGACCGACGCGATCGTGCGGATCACCTCCACGGCGATCTGCGGCTCCGACCTGCACCTGTACCGGGTCCTCGGTCCGTACATCGACAGGGGCGACGTCCTCGGGCACGAGCCCATGGGCATCGTGGAGGAGGTCGGCAGCGCCGTCACGAACCTGAAGGTCGGTGACCGCGTCGTCGTCCCCTTCAACATCTCGTGCGGGCACTGCTACATGTGCGAACGCGGACTCCAGTCGCAGTGCGAGACCACCCAGGTCACCGAGTACGGCTCCGGCGCCGCGCTCTTCGGCTACACGAAGATGTACGGCCAGGTGCCCGGCGGCCAGGCCGAGTACCTCCGCGTGCCGCACGCCGACTACGGGCCGATCGTCATCCCCGACGACGGCACACCCGACGACCGCTGGCTGTTCCTCAGCGACATCCTGCCCACGGCGTGGCAGGCCGTGCAGTACGCGAACGTGCCCGAGGGCGGGACGCTCGCGGTGCTCGGCCTCGGCCCGGTCGGCCAGTTCGCCGCCCGCATCGGCGCGCACCTCGGCTACCGGGTGCTCGCCGTCGACCCCGAGCAGGTCCGCCGCGACCTCGGAGCGAAGCACGGGGCCGAGGTGTTCGACCTGACGAAGGACGTCGTCCCGCAGCTGGTCGACCTGACCGACGGTCGCGGTCCCGACGGCGTCGTCGACGCGGTCGGCATGGAGGCGCACGGCAACCCGGTCGCCGGCTTCGCCCAGCGCGCCGCCGGGCTCCTGCCCGACAAGCTCGCACAGAAGGCGATCGAGACCGCCGGCATCGACCGGCTCGCCGCGGTGCACGCGGCGATCGACCTCGTCCGCCGCGGTGGCACGGTGTCGCTGAGCGGCGTCTACGGCGGGATGGCCGACCCCATGCCGATGATGACGCTCTTCGACAAGCAGATCACCGTCCGCGAGGGGCAGTGCAACGTGAAGCACTGGATCGACGACATCATGCCGCTCGTGCAGGACCCGTCGGACCCGCTCGGCACGCTCGACCTGACCACCCACCGGGTCTCGCTCGAGGACGCTCCGCACATGTACGAGGTGTTCCAGAAGAAGGAGGACGGCTGCGTGAAGGTCGTGCTCGACCCCGCGATGGCCGCGGCCTGATGCGGATCGTCGTCGTCGGCGGGACCGGCAACCTGGGGACCGCGGTGCTCCGGCGGCTGACGACGGTCCGGGCCGAGGGCACCGCCGTCGAGGTCGTCGGGGTCGCCCGACGGCTGCCGGACCTCCGCGCCGAGCCCTACGGGGTGGCCGTCTGGCACGCCGTCGACATCGGTGCCCCGGACGCCGTCGACCAGCTCGCCGCCGTGTTCCGGGGCGCGGACGCCGTCGTGCACCTCGGCTGGGCCCTGCAGCCGACGCACGACATCCCGGCGCAGTACCGGACGAACGTGACCGGGACCGCCAACGTCCTCGAGGCCGTCGCCCGGGTCGAGGTGCCCCAGGTCGTCGTCGCCTCGTCCGTGGGGGCGTACCGCGGGGTCGACGTGGACGGCAAGCGGACGCCCGTCGACGAGGAGTTCCCCGTCACCGGGATCCCGACCGCCACGTACTCGATCCACAAGGCCGAGAACGAGGCGGCGATGGACGCGTTCGCGGCCGCCCACCCGTCCGTCGTCGTGACGCGGCTGCGACCCGGCCTGGTCTTCCAGCGCAGCGCCGCCGCCGAACTCCGCGGGCTCTTCCTCGGCCGCCTCGTGCCGATGTCGGTCGTCCGGTGGATCCGCTGGGCGGTCCTGCCCCTGCCGCTCGCGTTCGTGTTCCAGGCCGTGCACGCCGACGACGTCGCCGATGCCTTCTGGCGAGCGATCGACCGGCGTGCCGGCGGGGCGTTCAACATCGCTGCCACACCCGTGCTCAACCCGCCGAGGATGGCGCGGGCGTTCGGGATGCGCGGCGCGGTGCGGGTGCCGATGTGGGCGATCCGCGGACTCGTCACGCTCACCTGGCGGCTGCGGTTGCAGCCGACGGACGCCGGATGGGTGGACATCGCGGCCCGGGTGCCGGTCATGCGGACCGACCGGGCGCGGTCGGTCCTCGGGTGGGAGGCGCGGCACACGTCCGAGGAGGCCTTGCGCGAACTCGTGGACGGGTTCCGGGACGGGGCGCGGGTGCCGGGGTCGGGGCCGTTGCGCGGGTGACGGGTGGCCCCTTCGTGGGACAGCGCTCGGGCCGGGGACGCGCTACGGTCGGATCGTTCCGACGAAGGGGGACGGCGTGTTCGGGAACTTGTTGGGTGACGGCATGGGTGGCGGGCTCGGCGCGTTCGGCGCGTTCGGGGTGCTGTTCGGCGTGGTCGCGGCCGTGATCGGTCTCGGGTTCGTCGCGATCGTCGTGACGGTCGTCCTCCGCAGCGCACGGATGGCGAAGCGGGGCCAGAACCCGTTCACCATGCAGGAGGACCTGGCGTACCAGGCCATGCAGAGCCGGACGCTGGCGCCCGAGAAGTCGCTCGAGCAGCGGCTCGCCGAGCTCGACGACCTGCACGCCCGCGGCGTCATCTCGGACGACGAGTACCGCGCCGCCCGGGCCGAGGCTCTCCGCGCGTGATCACCGCCGAGACCCACAACCCACTGGTGCCGCCCGTCTACGACCTCGTCTGGAGTGTGGTGGTGGCGCTCGTGGTGGTGGCCGTCGTCGTCGCGATCGTGTTCGTCGTCCGACGGTCCCGCCGCGCGACGGGCGGTTCCCGTGAGCAGCGGCTCGCCGAGCTCGACGACCTGCGCGCCCGCGGCGTCATCTCGGACGAGGAGCACCGCGCCGCCCGGGCCGAGGCTCTCCGCGACTAGCCTGGGCGGGTGCTGCGACCGATCGACCTGCTCGGGGAGTGGACCCTGCACCGCACGGTCCTCGACCGACGTGCGGGCATCGACGGCCTCGTGACCGGGACCACGACGCTCGCGCGCACGGCCCCGGACGCGGTCCGCTGGGACGAGGTCGGCACGATGGCCTTCGACGGTCGCACCGTCCCGGTCTCCCGGACGCTCTGGGTCCGCCGCAGCTCGGACGACGGCTGGACGGTGCACTTCTCGGACGGTCGGGTGTTCCACGACTGGGTCTGGGGGTCGTCGGTGTCGCACGTCTGCGCGCCCGACGACTACTCCGGGGTGCTCGCCGGCGACACGGAGCGCTGGACGGTCCGCTGGGAGGCGCACGGCCCGGCGAAGGACTACGTCCTCGACAGCACGCTGCGACGTCGGACCCACCCGGCAGACTGATCGCATGCCCCGCAGCTCCGGTACCGACGCCCCGCGCACCACCCTGACCGAACCGACGGACCTCGACGACTGGACTCCGGGGCCCGGAGACGTCCTCACGGGCGACCGGATCGAGGGCAAGCGCATCGACGTGCTCGACCTCGCGGGGGAGCGGCTGCCGGACCTCGAGATCGAGGAGTCGGTCATCGGCACGCTCCGGGCGGACGGCGCCGACCTGCGGGGACTGCGGGTGCGCGACGCGATCGTCGAGACGCTGGACGCCCCGGTGTTCCGGGCGTCGAGCAGCTCCTGGCGCGAGGTCCGGATCGCCGGCGGCCGGATCGGCTCGGCCGAGCTGTACGACACGACGCTGAACGGCGTCGAGTTCGTCGGCATGAAGCTCGGGTTCGTGAACCTCCGCGGCTCGACCGTCACCGACGTCGTGTTCCGGGACTGCGTCGTCGACGAGCTCGACATCGCCGACGCCCGGCTGCTGCGGGTGTCGTTCGAGGGGACGAGCATCCGCGCGGCCGAGGGGTCGAACACGCGGATCGACCACGTCGACCTCCGGGCCGCCGACCTCGACCGGGTGGAGCGGCTCGAGGGGTTCCGCGGCGCGACGATCGCGGCCGACCAGCTGTACACGCTCGCGCCGCTCCTCGCCGCCCAGGCGGGTTACCGGGTCGACTGACCGCCGCCGGCCGCGCGGTGCACGCGGTCGCGCGCTGCGTCCTGCGACCGCGCGCTGCCGCCCGCGACCGCGCGCTGCCTCACGCGGCGGCTGTCT
>NZ_JBFPFM010000033.1:0-36209 GCF_047977705.1 Curtobacterium sp. LFS084 | reverse complement strand
CGCCCGCGCCCCGCGCCAGCGTGACCGCGCGCCGGGGGCGAGCCGGCGGGGCGGGGGTGGGCCGCGCCTCCGGGCCTGCGGGCAGGGAACCGGCGTAGACGGGAACCATGCGTCGACCGAACCGTACCGAGCCCGCCCCCGGCCAGGAGTCCGTGTGGGACTACCCGCGGCCCCCAGCCGTCGAAGCGGTGCACGACCGTGTGGTGGTGCGGCTCGGCGGCGAGGTCGTCGTCGACACGACGGACGCGGTACGGGTGCTCGAGACCTCGCACCCGCCGGTGTACTACGTGCCGATGGCCGACCTCGAGCTGCGGCCGGCCGAGGGGTCGAGCATGTGCGAGTTCAAGGGCCGCGCACGGTACTTCGACGTGATCGGCGGGGACGTCGTCGCGCCGCGGGCCGCCTGGAACTACCCGACGCCGGAGCCGGGCTACGAGCAGCTGCGCGACCGGGTGGCGATCTACCCGTCGGCGATGGACTCGTGCGAGGTCGGCGGCGAGGTCGTCCAGGCGCAGGAGGGGGACTTCTACGGGGGCTGGATCACCTCGCGGGTGGTCGGGCCGTTCAAGGGGGCGCCGGGCACGCTCGGGTGGTGAGAGGTCGGCGGCTGGCACGCGCGGCGGTCGGGCTGCGGCGGTCCGGACGCAGCGGTCGCTGCGGCGGTCCGGGCGCGGCGGTCGCTGCTCAGCGGTTGGCGTACGGCGTCCAGAACGGTGACGGGAACGCGCCGCCGGTGACGACGACCAGCAGCTGCCACACGAGCATCACGAGCCCGAGCACGCCGAGGACGATCCCGATCCACGACCACACCCGCACCCCGCGCTGGGTCCGTCGCGCGATCGACAGGGCACGCCAACCGCTCGCGATGGTCACGACACCGAACACTGCGCCGAGCACGGCGTGCCGCCCCATCGAGGCGGCCGGGACGATGAACCCCATGTAGAGCGCCACCGGACCGAGCAGCGCGGCCAGGACGGCGGGAGCCGCGGGCGGCTCGTGGTCGCGGGAGGCTGTTCCCATGCGTCCGAACCTAGCGGGACGCGCGGGGGCTGTCCGACGCGCGGGTGCGCACCTCGGGTCGCCGGGAGGGGCACGATGGACCCATGCGATCCTTCCTCCGCGTCCTGCTCGGCCTCGCGCTCGTCTTCGCCGGGACGAGCCACCTCACCTTCGCCCGCCAGGACTTCCGTGCCCAGGTGCCCGAGTTCGTCCCGCTCGACGAGGACACCACGGTGCTGGCATCCGGGATCGCGGAGATCAGCCTCGGCAGCGCGCTGGTGCTCGCACCCCGTCGCTCGCGTCGCCTCGTCGGGAACGTGGCGGCCCTGTTCTTCACGGCGATCTTCCCCGGGAACATCTCGCAGTGGCTGAACCGCCGCGACGCCTTCGGCCTCGACACCGACGTCAAGCGCATCGGCCGCCTGTTCGGGCAGCCGCTCCTCATCGCCTGGGCGCTCTGGTCCACGCGCGGGCAGCGGTAGGCATGCAGGCCCCCGTGGTCGCGGATCCGCTCGGCTCCGGCCCGGCGGCGTTCGGACGGGAGGCGCGACACCCCCTGGCAGGCGGCCGTCGCGTCGCGGACGTGGTCGCGACGGTCGTCCTGCTGGTGGTGCTGGCCGCGGAGTCGGTGGTCGCCGGTGGCGGCATCGTGTTCCTGTCGCTCGCGTTCAGTTCGTGCGGCGCTCCGGGCAACTCCTGCGACGAGACGCTCGGCGGTGCGGTGGTCTACGCCGGGCCGGTGCTCGTCGCCCTCGTGCTCGTCGCGGCGCTGGTGGTCTGCGTGCTGCGGCTCGTGCGGCGTCGGCTGTCGTGGCCGTTCGCCCTGGTCGGCATCGCGGCGGTGGTGGCGGTGTTCTTCGGCGCGATGCTGCTCGTGGACAGCGCGATCTCCCACGGCATCTGAGGACGTTCCTCCACAGGCGGCCGCTGAACCGCGGCCGTCCACAGATCGCGACCGGTCGCCCAGCGACGGGGGCGATCCGGCGACGCTGAGGGCATGCCAGACACCGACATGCTCGACCGCCTCATCCGCACGACCGTCCGCACCGACGACGACGTGGTGGACCTCGTGACCGCCCTCGTCGAACGCCCGATCACCCGCCAGTGCTGGGTCCTCTTCCTCGACGAACACGCCGTCCCGGTGTCGTTCGTGATGCCGATCTCGGACCTGCCGTGGGAACCGGACGAACACGTCGAGGACTTCGCCGCGCTCGTCCGGGACGTCCTCGTCCAGGTCGCCGCGGCCGAGGTCGTGCTCGTGTGGGAGCGACCCGGCGAATCCCGACTCTTCCCGGTCGACTGGGAGTGGGTCGACGCGTGTGCGTGCGCGTTCGAGGAGCACCACGTCCGGCTCCGCGCGCAGGTGGCGGTCCACACCGGGGGCATCGCGATCGTGTCCCTCGACGACGTCGAGCCGGTCGATCGTGCCGTACCCCCGGCGCCGATCGACGACGATCCGCTCCCGCTCGCGTCGTGACGGGGCGGTCAGCCCTGCGGCGCAGTGTCGGGCACGGTCTGCCCGGTGAGGCCCTCGACGACGGCCTTCGCCTCGGGCCAGAACTTCGCGTAGTGGTCGGGGTCCGAGTTGATCTGGACGGCGTGCGCCATCTGGGTCGGCGTCATCGTCTTCCACCCCGGGGTCTTCACGAGCTTCGTGTAGAACATCGTCGCCGCGGTGTACGGGTCCATCCGCTGCTCGTACGTGCCCCAGGCGCCGTTGTCGCGCTGCTGGAAGAGCCCGCGGCTGTCGGGTCCGGCGGCGTCCCCGTGGTCGAGGTTCACCAGGCTCGATTCCCCGATCGCGGTCATCACGCCGACCGCCTGCGTGTGCGGCCCGATGCCCATGGCCTGGGCGGCGCTGATGACGTACGCGGCGTTGACCAGGCGGTCCTGGCAGAACCCGGCGACGGGTCCGGCGGGGACGACGATGCCGCCGACGGTCCTCGACGCGACGTCGGGGCAGGTGGGCGTGGGGTCCGCGGTGACCGACCGGGCGGCGCCGGAGAGCGAGTTCACCGCGATCACGATGACGACCACGACGCCGATGCCGATCGCGACGACGCCCGCGCCGAACACCGACGCGAGCGTGATGCCGACGCGGCGCATGGCGGGTCCTCTCGGGCGGGGCGGGTCAGGCGGAGCACGAAGAGGCTACGTGCGCCGCCTGGGAACCGCACCCGCCCGATCGGGGGTGTCGCGGGACCGGTCGGTCGGCGGCTCAGGCGTCTCGGTGGTCCCGGTCGGTGCGCGGCGCCGACTCGTCCGGGTGCTGGACCTTCGTCGGTTCGGTGACCAGCCCGGTGGGCGCCTTCTCGGCACGCTTCCGACCGTGGGTGAACCACGTCACGATCCAGAGCAGGATCCCGAGCGCGAGCAGGGCGCCCGCGATCTCGTACTGCTGCGGATCACGCCCGGACGAGAAGGGCAGGACGAGCCACAGGCACGTGACGACACCGATGATCGGCACGACGACCCCGGCGCGGAAGTGCTTGTGGTCGACCTTGTCGCGGCGGAGCACGAGCACCGACAGGTTCACCACGGCGAACACCGACAGCAGCAGGAGCGAGGTCGTACCGCCGAGCACCACGACGATGGGGGAGTCGGGATCGAGCGACACCCACCCGATCAGCAGCAGCGAGATGAGGGTCGTGAAGACGATCGCGGTGGACGGCGTGCGGCGCGTCGGGGAGACCCGGGCGAGGAAGCCGGGCAGGACGCCCTGCTTGCTCATGCCGTACAGCAGTCGCGACGCCATCATCATGTTGATCAGGGCGGTGTTGGCCACGGCGAACATCGAGATGAACGGCAGCAGGTCGGCGATCGGGAAGTCCGGCGCCGCGGTCTGCACGACGGTGACCAGCGGCGTCTCGTTGCCGGCGAGCTCGCCGATCGGCACGACCGCCACGGCGCAGATCGACACGAGCACGTAGATCACGGCGGTGATGCCGAGGCCGGTGAGCATGACCTTCGGGAAGATCCGAGAGGGGTCCTTCGTCTCCTCGGCCATGTTCACCGAGTCCTCGAAGCCGACCATGGCGAAGAACGCCAGCGAGGTGGCGGTCGACACGGAGAGCAGGAGCGTCTTGTCCTCCGGCGTCTCGAACATCACCACCCGCGAGAAGTCCGCGTTGCCGCCGGCGATGGCCCAGAAGCCGATGAGGATCACCATCACGAGACCGGACAGCTCGACCAGGGTGAGGACGACGTTCGTCTTGACGCTCTCGCTCACACCCCGGAAGTTGATGGCCATCACGGCGAGCATGAAGCCCATCGCGATGAGCATCACGACGCCGTTCGGCAGCTCCAGCCCGAACCCGGCACCGAGGTTCGCCGCGAAGGCCCGCGACGCCGTCGACGCCGACGTGATGCCGGAGCACATCACGATGAACGTCACGATGAAGGTGACGAAGTGGATGCCGAACGCCTTGTGGACGTACAGTGCCGCCCCGGCGGTCTGCGGGTACTTCGTGACGAGCTCGAGGTACGAGAACGCCGTCAGCAGGGCCACGGCGAACGCGATGAGGAACGGGAGCCACGCAGCCCCGCCGACCTCGGCTGCGACCTGACCCGTCAGCGCGTAGACGCCCGTGCCGAGGATGTCCCCGACGATGAACAACAGCAGGAGTTTGGGACCGATGACCCGCCGGAGCTCGGTCTGCTCCTGCTGCGGGCGCTCTGTGTTGGTTGTGGCCATGCGTCAGCCTGTCCCGTTCCACGCCATCCTGTCCAGTCTCACAGGCGAATCGGCGCGGATCGCAACACGGATGTGTCACCCCCGACACGAGACGCCGGGCGTGTCCGGGCACCGACGGCTACGCTCCGGGCCATGTACAGCGAGTCGAACACGACCGAGGAGCCCGTGGAGTTCGCGGACTTCAACGCGAAGCTGCTCGTGCTCGACGTGCTCTGCTACGACCTGGACGCCCTCGACCCCTACGACGGCGATGACGACGAGACCGACGAGGACCTCGACGTCGAGGGGCAGGACGACCGTGCCCGCGAGTACTACGACGACCTCGAACTCCTGCCGTCGCAGCTGTCGCTCGTCACGGAGCTGACGGTCGACTCCGACCTCGAGGTCCTGCAGGACGTGCACCCGGGGTGGGACGGCTCCGACGACCGCTACGACCCGCAGAACTGGGACGACCTGCTCGACCTGCCCGCGCTCGGCACCGTGTACGCCGCGGCGCCGCTGCCGGCGCACGTCGTCGAGCGGCTCGCCGCGAAGGGCGTCGAGGTCCGCTCCGCCTGAGCGGGGCCCCTGCCGCTGCCGCTCCGGCGGTGAGCGGTGAAGTGCGTCCCGCACCGCCCGGTCAGCGGCGGAGCGCCAGCACCTGCTCGGTGAACTGCGCGGCCCCGCCCTGCGCCGGGTGCCGCACCGCCACGGCGTCGATCCCCGCCAACGCCAACGCTCCCTGCGCCTTCCGCCCGACGGCGACGACCCGGACGTCGACCCCGGCCGGCCCCGCCCGCAGCGCACCGAGCAGCGCGAGCGCGACCGGGGCGCCGTCGCGGACCTCGGCGGGCCGCGGCGTCCGGTTCGTCAGCCGGTCGGGCGCGGCGAACGGGTGGTGCGGGAAGATCGCCCACGTCATCGGCAGCGCCCCGTGCCACGACGCCAGCGCGGCCTGCACCACGCGCGACGACGCCTCCCACGGGGCGGTCGGCTCGGGCGGCACGAGGTACCCGGCGCCGAGCTCCCGCATGCTCGTGAACGGCACACCGGTGTTCGTCATGCCGCGCCACCCCGGGGCCTCGGCGACGAGCACCGTGTCCGCCTCGGCCCCGACGGTCGTGAGGTACCGCTCGAGGTTCGCGCGCCGCAACCGTCCGGGAGCGGTCCCGACGTCGTACAGCGCCTCGGCGTCGTCCGCGACCGGCACCGCGTCGAGCGCCGCCCAGAACGCGTCGAACCGGTCGTCGGTGGTCACGAGCGTCCCAGCACCCGGCGGTACACGTCCTCGAGCCCGGCGGCGGACCGCTCCCAGCTCAGCCGCTCGGCGTGTTCCCGGCCTGCGGCGGCGAGCGAGGCCGAGTACGACGCGTCGGTCAGGATGCGCTCGGTCTCCGCAGCCCAGACAGCCGGATCGCGGGACTCGAGCACCACCCCTGTCTCGCCGTCCACCACGGCCTCACGGAGTCCACCGGCGGCGGCGGCCACGACCGGCACCCCGGACGCCGAGCCCTCGAGCGCGACGAGACCGTACGTCTCGGAGTGCGACGGCACCAGCACGGCTGCCGCGCCGCGGAACAGGATCGCCAGGTCGGCCCGCGACTGCGGACCGACGAACGTGACGCGGTCGGCGATGCCGAGTCGGGCCGCGAGCCGACGCAGTTCGTCCACGTAGTCGCCCGCTTCGCTCGAGGCGTCCCCGGCGATGACGAGGGTGGGTCGCGCCTCCTGGCTGATGGCGGCGATCGCCTCGATCGCCAGGTCCAGCCCCTTCAACGGCTGCACCCGTGCCGCGGCGACCACGTAGGGGACGTCCGCGCGACGGGCGCCGGCGGCCGACGGTCGGAACACCGATCCGTCCACCCCCGGTGGCACGATCCAGATGTGACCCGGCGCGCCGCCGAGGCGCGTCCGGACCGTGTCGGCCTCGGCCGAGGACACGACGACGACCGCGTCCGAGTCCTGCGAGAGCATGCGCTCGCCGGCCATCCGGCCCGCGGACTCCGGCCGCTCGCCCTCGGACAGCGGTGTGTCGCTGTCGGCCGCGATCGAGTGGAAGGACTGCACGTGCGGGATGCCGCGCTCCCGGGCCACGGGCAGCGCCGCCACCCCGGAGAACCAGTGGTGGGAGTGGAGGACGTCGTACGGGCCGAGGTGCTCGAGCTCGTGGCGGAACGGCTCGATGAACGCGTCGTGCTCGCCCTTCGGCACCGGTTCGGCGGGCCCCGCCGACAGGAACCGCAGGCAGACGCCCGGCACGAGCGAGACCGAGTCCGGCTGCGTCGGCGACGAGCGCCGCGTGATGATGTCGACGTGGTGGCCGCGGTCGGCCAGCGCCTCGGCCTGGTGGCGGACGACGACGTTCATGCCGCCGACCTCGCCGGAGCCGGGTTCGTCGCCGGGGGAGGTGTGCAGCGACACCAGCCCGATGCGCAGGGGTTCGGTGGTGGTGCTCACCGCGCAAGCCTAGCCGCGCGTCGGCCGCTGCGACGGGCGCGCGGGCGCCACCACGACGGGCCGTCGGCCCGCCTCGTCCAGGGCGTCGGACGGGAGGCGCGGATCGCCTCCCAGGATCTGCACCCGCTCGTCGCCGTGCTGCTCCCAGAACGCGGCCGTCCAGGCGCACAGCGCGCCGTCGAGCAGGTCCTCCCGGTGCTTGTGCGTCGGCCCGTGGATCCCCGAGGGCTCCGCCAGCGCCCGGGTCAGTGGATGCGTTTCGAGCCGGAGCGGTGGGTCCAGCGGCGTCTCGCGCAGTCGACGCACGAGCTCGTCGAACGCCGCCGCCCGGCGAGCCCGGGCCGTCGCCGGCGGGACCGTGAGGTCGAGCCGCTTGTAGCGCGGCCGCTCGACGTCGTAGCCGAGCTCCTCGACGCCGACGAGCGTCGTGTACGGGTAGCACTCGAACATCGCCGGCCCCGTCCGCTCCCGCATCGCCGCCGTCGACGACACGTACCCGACGCCCAGGGCCGTCAGCCGCTCGAGCAGTCGGGCCCCGGCGCTCGCCGCGGATGCGAGGTTCGTCGGGTTCGCGGCGACCTTCCACCGGCCGTAGCGCTGGCCGACCTGCCGTTCGGCCTCGCGGATGCCCGTCGGGTTCGTCACGACGAGCGAGGCGTCCACGGCGATGAGGGAGCGCTCGCCGAGGTGTGCGGCGATCCAGTCGGTGACGGCGTCGACGCCCCGGGCCCAGCCCGCGTCGGTCACCCGGCCGCCGGCGTCCATCGCGACGAGCCCGGTCTCGTTCGGTGCGCGGGTCGCGGTGCCGAGGCCCCACGCCAGGTCGACCCCGAGGTACGCGTTCACCCGTCCATCGTGCACGCCGAGCGGGCGCGACGTGCCGCGTGCGGACCGCCGAGCGGGCGAAAGATGCCGCTCCCGCGCGTCGAGCGGGACGTATTCTGCCCGCTCGGCGAGGCAGGCAGGCAGGCGGGCGAGGCGGGCGGGCGAGGCGGGCGGGACAGGACGGCAGGGGCGCGGCTGGGGCCGGGCGCGGGCCCGCCCGTGTACGGTCCGCTGCATGGCGAGCGAAGCGACGACGCTGACGGTCCCGGGGCCGGACGGCGACCGGGAGGTCCGGATCAGCAGCCCCTCCCGCGTGCTTTGGCCCCACGCCGGGATCACGAAGCTCGACCTGGCGGAGTACCTCGTCGCCGTCGGTGCCGCGTTCGTCCGGGCGAACGGGGACCGTCCGATCTCGTTGCAGCGGTTCCCGGGCGGCGTCGACGGCGAGCAGTTCTTCTCGAAGAACCCGCCGAAGGGTGCCCCCGACTACGTCCGCGCGGTCACGGTCACCTACCCGAGCGGTCGGCAGCACCCGCAGCTCGTGGTGGACGAGCCGGCCGTCGCGGTCTGGGCGGCGCAGATGAACACGGTGGTCTTCCACCCGTGGGCCTCCCGTGCCGAGGACCCTGACCACCCGGACCAGCTCCGCATCGACCTCGACCCGCAGCCCGGCACCGACTTCCACGACACCGTCCCGGTCGCCCACGAGCTGCGGAAGGTGCTCGACGAGGTCGGGCTGACGGCGTGGATCAAGACGAGCGGGAACCGCGGGCTGCACGTCTTCGCGCCGATCCACCCCGAGCACGAGTTCCTCGACGTCCGGCACGCGGTGATCGCCGCGGCGCGTGAACTCGAGCGCCGGATGCCCGACCGGGTGACGACGGCTTGGTGGAAGGAGGAGCGCGGCGAGCGGGTGTTCGTCGACTTCAACCAGGCGAACCGCGACCGGACGATGGCGGGCGCATACAGCCCGCGGGCACTGGCGCACGCCGCGGTGTCGACCCCGATCACGTGGGACGAGCTCGACGACGCGGACCCGACGACGTTCACGGTCCGGTCGGTCCCGGATCGCCTGCAGACCACCGGCGACCCGTGGGAGGGCATGCACGAGGACCCCGCGAGCATCGCACCGCTCCTGGCGTGGTGGGAACGCGACCTGGCGAACGGCGAGGGTGAGCTGCCGTTCCCGCCGGACTTCCCGAAGATGCCGGGGGAGCCGTCCCGCGTCCAGCCGTCACGCGCGAAGAAGGCCTGAACGCGTCAGACGGCGGCGCAGTCCTCGGCTCGACCCTCGGGCTCGGCGACCCGGGTGGTGTGCGTGGGGAGCGAGACGCTCGCCGTGTGCAGACGCGTCAGACGGGACCACGTCCCGCGGTGGACGTCGCTGATGCCGTCGATGATCATGTCCCGCTCCCGTCTGCTCGATGCGGATGCGTCCGCATGGATCAAGTTACCTAGTTAGCCTAACTACATCAATGTGTGAGCGTCAATCGGACATGAGGACGGCGTCGAGGTCGTAGGCGGCCGGGACCTCGAGCTGGTCGAAGCCGCACGACGCGGCCTCGCGGTCCGGACGCCACCGTTCGAACTGGACCGTGTGCCGGAACCGATCGCCCTCCATCTGGTCGTACCGGACCTCGAGGACCAGCGACGGCACCAGCCGGACGAACGACGTGTCCCGACCCGACGAGAACCGCGACCGTTCCCCGGCACCGGTGACGGGCCTCCCGTCGTCGTCCCGGAGGACCACCGGGTCGAGCTCGTCGACCAACTCGGCTCGGCGCTTGTCCGAGAAGGCGGAGACGCCGCCCACCTGGTGGAGCTCGCCGTCATCGCCGTACAGCCCGACGAGCAGGGAGCCGACGCCGGTCCCGCTCTTGTGGACCCGGTAGCCGATCGCCACGACGTCCGCGGTCCGGTGGTGCTTCACCTTGAGCATCGTGCGCTTGTTCGGCTCGTAGGGCTTCGCGCGGGGCTTCGCGACGACACCGTCGAGCCCGGCGCCCTCGAACGTGGTGAGCCAGTCGCGGGCGAGGTCGACGTCGAGGGTGGTGCGCGTGACGTAGAGCGGGTCGGACATGCCTGTCGCGAGCGCGTCCAGGCGCGAGCGACGCTCGTCGAACGGCAGGTCCAGCAGCTCCTCGCCGTCGACCGCGAGCAGGTCGAACGCGACGAACTGCGCGGGGGTCTCGGCGCTGAGCGTCGCGATGCGTGAGGCCGCGGGGTGGATCCGCTGCGACAGCGCCTCCCAGTCGAGCCGTTCCGCCCCGGCGGTCCCGGAGCGCAGGATCACCTCGCCGTCGAGCACCACCGGGTGCGCGCGGCCGCCGAACTGCGCCCGGAACGCCGCGACGAGCTCCGGGAAGTAGCGGGTGAGCGGCTTCGCTCCTCGGCTGCCGATCTCGACGTCGTCGCCGTCGATCGTCACGATGCCGCGGAAGCCGTCCCACTTCGGCTCGTAGCGCAGGCCACCACGGACGCTGTCGGGGTCGGGCACGGTGGCGACGGCCTTGGCGAGCATCGGTGCGATCTCCATGCGCCCTGTCTACTCGGGTGGTCGCGTCCGTCCGGCAGGGCCGGTCCGGTGTCCCGTGACCACGGGCCTGGAGGCGCGGCTCGGCCCGTCCGCGCCGGCCCGGTCGCTAGGGTGGTCACGTGACGACCGTGCCCCCGCCGGCAGCGCCGGCACCGGAACCGATCAGCCCCGTGCAGGCCGCCGCGTTGCAGGCCGGCGTCCTCCCGCCCGTCGAGGCGGTCCGGCCGGGCATCTGGACGCTCGCGGTGCCGTTCCGCTTCGGTGTGCCCGACGCGACCCTCGTCTACGTCGTCGAGGGCTCCGACGGCGCGCTGACCCTGATCGACCCGGGGTGGACGGCCGACGACGACCTCGACGCCCTCCGCGACGGCCTCAGCGGGATCGGCCGGTCCCTCGACGAGGTCGGGCTCGTCGTCGTGACGCACCTGCACGCGGACCACCTCGGTGCGGCCGCCGCGATCCGCCGTGCCACCGGTGCCCGGGTCGCGATGCACCGGCTCGAGGTCGACGCGCTCCGCCGTGAACGCGAGGACGCCGCGGCGAACGACGCCGACATCGCGACCTGGGGGCTGCCGGAGCACCTGCGCGCCGGCGTGGTCGAGGCCTGGGGGAGCGGCCGGCGGATCGGACTCGGGCGGACCGCCGAGCCGTTCGCCGACCTGCTCCTCGAGGACGGCGACGTGCTGCCGGTCGCCGGGCGGACGATTCGGACCCTCTGGACCCCGGGGCACACCGCGGGCCACTGCTGCTTCGTGGACGAGGCCGACGGGCTGCTCTTCACCGGCGACCACGTCCTGCCGCGCATCAACTCCGGGATCGGTCTGGGTGGCCGGACCGACGCGAACCCGCTCGGCGACTACCTGGCGTCGCTCGGACGACTCGACGGGTACGCCGACCTCGAGGTGTGCCCGGGCCACGAGTACCGCTTCCGCGACGTCGTCACGCGTGCCCGCACCCTGGCGCGGCACCGCGAGGAGCGGTCGCAGCACGTCGCCGCGGCACTCGACGCCCTGTCCTCGCCGACGCTCTACGAGGTGGCGTCCCGGGTGCCGTTCAGCGGCGGGATCGAGTCGATGACGGGGTTCCTGCTCGCCAGCGCCCTGACCCAGACGGCCTTCCACGCGGAACTGCTCGGCCGCGCCGACGAGGTCCGGCCCGCCTGACGCGGCCGGGCGCGGTCCGCGGGTCCGTGGTTCCCACCGCCCTCGCACAACGCAAGTGCATCCGCGCCGTGGATTCCCACGGCGCGGATGCACTTCGGTCGTGCGGGCCGCGCGGCCTGACCGCGGCCGGGCTCAGCCGAGCGTCGCGGCGAGTCGCTCCAGTGTCGTCCTCGCGTCGGCGAACCCCGCGGCGGCGTGGTCGGCGAGCGGCGCCAGGTCGGGCAGCCGGTCCGCGAGGGTCGCGCTCACGGTGATCGGGTACGGCTTCATGCCGAGCGCCGTCCCGAGGATGAGCTGCAGGACCGGCGAGCCGTGGTCCCAGCCCTCGGTCGGGGTGCCGGCGTCGTAGGTGGCGCCACGGCTGACGACGGTCACGACGGGCCGACCGGCGAGCGGCTGCACGTCGCCCGCGAGGACGCCGGGCACGTGGACGCGGTCGATCCAGGCCTTGAGGGTCGACGGCACCGTGTAGTTGTACAGCGGCGCACCGACCACGACGACGTCGGCGCCGAGGAGTTCGTCGATGACCTCCTGTCGGCGAGCGTCGTCCGCGGGCGCGACCACCTCGTCGTCGGTGCGGTCGGCGGCCGCCCAGTGCAGCGCCGAGGTCTCGAGGTGGGGGAGTTGGTCGACGTGCAGGTCGCGTCGGACGACGGTGTACTCCGGACCGCGTGCGCGCCAGGCGTCCGCGAAGGCCGCGGTGAGGGCGCGGGAGCGGGAGTGCGCGAGGTCGGCCGAGGAGTCGATGTGCAGGAGGGTGGGCATGGTCCCCACGCTACCGAGCGACGCGCGCCGGATGACGGGAACGGCCCCGCCGCGCCGGTGCGGGGCGAGGCGGGGCCGAGGTGGGCCTCCCGTCGGTCACGCGGGTACGCGAGCGACGGGAGGCGTCCGGTGTCAGCGCTGGGTGTGACGGCGGCGCAGTGCGCGCGCACCGATCAGGCCGGCGCCGGCGAGGACGAGGGCGAGGGCCCACGGCAGGGCTCCCGTCGCGTCGGAACCGGTGTAGGCGAGCTGACCCTTGGCGGTGGTGGGCGTGACGACCGCAGCCGGGGCGACCACGGGCTGGACCTCGACGGCGAACGAGATCGGCTGCAGGCCCTCGCTCGCGACGGTCAGCGTGTGCGTCGACGCGTGCGGGAAGGTGACGCTCGACACACCGAACCCGGCGGCGCCGTTCTCGGTGTACGGAGCGATCACGTCGCTCGCGACGTTCGAGGTGACCGTGGCCTGCACGGCGTCGCTCTCGTCGTCTCCGGTGATCGTGTCGTTGCCGAAGCGGTCGACCGGCGACCCGTAGACGAGGAGCGTGCCGCCCTGGCGCACCGAGACGTGGTCGCGGACATCGCTCTCCTCGCCGAAGCCGTCGTCGTCGATCGAGAGCTCGGCTCCCACGACCGTGCCGTCCGGGCGGATGATGTAGAAGGCGCCCTTCTGGTCGTCGATCAGGCTCTTGTCCAGTGCGACCGCGGCGAGGCCGTACGCGGCGCCCGGGTCGACGGTCAGCTCGACGTACTGGGTGGTCGAGACGTCGCCGCTCGTGGCCGTGACCGCGAAGTCGTAGAACGACGCGAGGGTCGCGGTGCCGCTCAGCTCGCCGGTGGTCGGGTCGAACGTGATGCCCTCGGGGAGCTGGTCGTCGACGGTGTAGTCGCCGTCCTCCTCGAAGCCGTACTCGACCGCGATGGAGTCGGCCTGCGACTTGGACTCGACGATCGAGTCGGCGGAGTCCTCCTCGTCGCCGTAGTACCAGTCCAGCTTGTAGGTCGGCGCCGGGTAGCCCTGCGCGCGGAACGTGTAGGAGAACGGGTCGCCAGCGGTGGCCTCGAGGGGCAGCACGTCGACGTCGGCCTCGGTGCCCTCCGTGATCGGGTCGCCGTTCGCGTCGACGAACACCGGGTCCTGCGTGATGACCGCGGAGGGGGCCGACGTGACGGTCTCCTCGCCGCCGCCCGGCAGGTCGCCGGTCACGGTCACGACGAGCTGCTTGCCGGCCTCGGCCGGGTCGACCGTGTAGGTCTGGGTCTTGGCGATCGTCGTCGGCGTCGGGCCGGCGTCGGCCTCGGTCCAGACGTACTTGAAGGAGCCGTCCGCGTCGAACCCGGTCGTGTCCGCCGTCAGTTCAGACCCGACCTTCGCGTCGCCGGTGACGGT
The DNA here is from genome assembly GCF_047977705.1 of Curtobacterium sp. LFS084. Lineage (NCBI taxonomy): Bacteria > Bacillati > Actinomycetota > Actinomycetes > Micrococcales > Microbacteriaceae > Curtobacterium > Curtobacterium sp. LFS084. The sequence continues at coordinate 22,402 of NZ_JBFPFM010000033.1, read as the reverse complement.
GACGGTGGGGTCGGCGGCCAGGGGGGTGACGGGAGCGTCCGTCGATGCGGCCCGCGGAGCGGTCGGCGCGGTGGTGGACTCGGGCGTGCTCGGCGCCGTCGTCTCCGGGGCTGCCGGCTCGTCGGTCGGCGTCGGGTCGGTGGGCGTGTCCGTCGGCGTGGGGTCGGTCGGCGCATCGGTCGGCGTCGGGTCCGTGGGTGCGTCGGTCGGCGTCGGGTCGGCCGTCGCGGTCTGCGTCGGGACCGACGTGTCGGTGCCCTCGGCGTGTGCTGCCGTCGCGGTCGCGATGCCGAGACCCGTCGTCAGCGCGATGAGCGCGGCGGTGGTCCCGAGCGCGCAGGCGCGTCGGACGGTGGAAGTGCTGCGGCGCACGTGTTCCCCCAGGTGTTCAGGTCCGGTCGACTACCGGATCGTAAGAATCTGCCGAGAATCCTCGGCCTGATCGGATCGTAGGGGTACGCGCGCGGGACGGCGACGTCCGAACCCGAAATGTGACCTGGCTTGGGGGTGCGTGCGGAACACCGCAGGCAGGGCGCCGGACGGCTCCCTGCCTGCGGTCGGGGTGGACGGTCAGTGCGTCGCGTGCGCCACCGAGACGGTGAACGACGTGTGCGCGTGCTCCTGGGTCACGGTGAGACGGTGCGACCACGCCCCGCTGATCGTGATCGTGTCCTCGGCGCCGGTCCGGGTGACGTGGTCCGACGTGATGTTGCTCGTGACCGTGGACGGGTCACCGCCCTCGTCGGGGGCCTTGATGACGTTGCCCTCGGCGTCGACCGCGACCCCGGAGACGACGAACTGCTCGAGCCGGGTCGCGGGGACGGACTTGACGATCGTCGCCTTGCTGGTGGGGGTCAGTCGCTGGTGGATGACTCCGTTCGGGGCGATGTACCAGATCGGTGCGGTGGTGTTCGGCTGCGAGACGTACGTCCGCACGCCGACCGCTGCCCCCGGCTTCACGGTGAGCTGCACGTACGCGTGGGCCTCGACACCGTCACGGAGCGCGACGACCTGGAAGTCCCAGATCCCGCTCTCCACCCCCGTGCCGGACAGGACGCCGGTGTTCGTGTTCACCGAGAAGTGGTCCGACGCGCGCGGCGAGTCGGCGGTGAGCCCCGGGCCCTCGTCCATGGCGTAGGCGACCGTTCCCGCCTTCGCGTTCGTGGTGAAGGTGTGCGAGAAGGCCTTCCCCGCGGTCGCGGTGAGCGCGATCGGGTGGGCGGCGGAGGAGCTCTGCGTGAAGGCGAGCGGAGCGGGCGTGGCGGCGGCGACGTGCTGCGTCGACGACGGCGTCGAGGCGGTCGCGGCGCTCACGCCGAAGACGGCGCCGCAGCCGGCGGCGACGACGGCGGCGGATGCGGCGACGGTGACGAGCGCCGCGCGACGGCGCGACGAAGTGGTGGTGTTCATGGTTCCCCTGGTCGTTCTGGTGCAGGGCGGCGATCCGCTCCTGTCAGCGACGACCGTACGTCCGGACGGCGTCCTCCGGGTGGCTTCCAGATTGCGGTTCCATCACGGAAGCATTCCGATTCGTTCAGGTCCTGACCTGGGGTTTCGTTCAGGTGGGGGACGTCAGGACGGGAGGCGCGGTGCCAGCTGGCACCGCGGCTCCCGTCCCACGCGAAGACGCGGTCTCAGGCGCGACGACGACGCAGCCGGTGGACCAGCAGACCGCCGCCGGCGGCGAGCAGGCCGAGCGCCCAGGCGAGGGGACCCGAGGTCTCCGCGCCGGTGTACGCGAGGCGGCCGGAGCCCGTGGTCGTGGTGGCTCCCGTCGTCGCGGCGGTCGGGGTGACGTCGAACCGGATGTCCTGCGTGCGGTCCTGGTACGCGACGGTCACGACGTGCGGCGACGCGTGCTCGAACGTGACCCAGGTGCCGGCGGTGCTCGGGTCGTCGACGATCCGGTCACTGGCGACGTCGCTCGTGACGGTCAGGTCGTCGTGGTCGGCGACCGCGTTCCCGTAGGCGTCCACCGGCACCGCGAGCACGAGCATGCGCTGCCCCTGTCGTGCGGGCACCGCGTCGACGACCGCAGAACCGCCGTCGGGGGTGATGTGCGTGATCGTGTCGCCGTCGATCGACCACGTCTCGGACTCCGGGTCCCGGTCGGACGGCAGGACCGCGACGACGAGCTTCGAGAAGGCCGCGGGGGAGACGGTGACCTCGACGTTCGCGACGGCCTGCTCCCCACCGCTCGTGGCGACGACCTGGAACCGGAACGACGTCGCCGCCGTGCCGGTCCCGGTCAGCACGCCCGTGGCCGGGTCGACGGCGAGGTCGAGCCCGTTCCGTGCGTAGGTGTCGTCGAAGGGCTCGCCCTGGACACCGCGGAGCTCGTAGCGGACGTCCGACGGGTCCGTCGCTCCCGTCACCGCGAACGTCCGCGTGAACTCCTCGCCGGCGGTCGGTGTGATCGCGATCGGGGCGTCGGCGGACGACGGGTCGACGAAGGCGAACGGCACGTCGGTGACGACGACGGTGAAGGAGGTGGAGACGCCGCCCTCGGAGACCGTCACCGTACGGGAGCCCGCCCCGGAGAACGTCACCACGTTCGCGCCGTTCGGGTCCCACACGGCACGGTCTCCGGCGGCGGTGCTCGTGACGGTGGAACGGGGGTACTCGTCGTCCTGGTCGCTGCCCGTGACGCGGTTGCCGAAGGCGTCGACCGCGAGCCCGGCGAGTGTGAGCGACTGCCCGTCGGCCACGGGGACCGAGGGCACGATCCGCACGCGGCCCTGGCCGACCGCCTGCTCCCAGATGGTGCCGTCGGGCTCCACCTGCCACAGGCCCGAGGAGTCGGAGGTCGAGGCCGAGAAGGTCACGCCGACCGGGGCGCCGGGCTCCACCGTGAGCTCGACGTACTCGACGGCGGTCTCGGAACCGCTCGTGGCGATGACCTGGAATGTGTAGGTCCGCAGGGCGTACCGGGGCGACCCGGACAGCGTGCCGGTGGTCCCGTCGAACGAGAAGTCGGCGTTGAAGTCGCCCTGGCCGATGACCGGGCTGCCGTCCGGGCCGCGCACCGCGTACGTCACCGTGCCCGACCCGCCCGTCGCGGTGAACGTCCGGGACACGGTGTCGCCCGCGGTCGCGGTGAGGACGAGCGGGGCGTCGGCGGTCGTGCCCTCGGGGAAGGCGAGGGCGGCGGCGGTGGACTGCTCCGGAGCGTCCTCGGCCGGCGCGCTCGCCGTGGGTGCGCTCGCGGGGGCGGACGACGTCGGTGCCGCGGTCGGGTCCGTGGTCGGGTCGGACGTCGGGACCGGCTCGGGTGAGGCGGCGGGGTCGTCGGCGACCGGCTCGGGCGAGGCGGCGGGGTCGTTGGTGACCCCGGGGGGAGTCGTCCCCGTCTCGTCGGCGGTCGCCGACGTCGTGTCCGCCGCCGCGCCTCCCGTGCCGGCGGACGTGCCGGTCGTGACGGTGGTGGCGGACGTGGCCGGTGTCGGAGCCTCGTCGGCGATCGCGCTCGTCGCGCCGATGCCGAACGCCGAGGAGGCGGTGACGATGGCGACGGCTGCGCCGATGGCGGCGCCGCGTCGGACACCGGCGGTGCAGGACTGCTTCATGGGATCCCCCTGGATGCTGTTCGGGACACCGGGAGGTGCCCTCATCCTGGAGGTGTCGCGGCGCGGGCGATCCTGACGACCCGGTCCGTCTCGGTCCGGTAACGCAGACGGGGCGAACGGTCGGTCGCGCTCGGGTCGGTCGCGCTCGTCTCAGTCGCCGACGGTGGCGGCCGCGCGCTCCAGGGCGTCGCGGAGGGCGCGGACCGCCGGCGACGAGGACCCGGCCGTGCGGACCACCGTGAAGATCGTCCGGCGCGGCCGCTCCGGGAGCTCGACCAACCGGCAGGTCGTCGTCCGACCCGTCCACATCAGGTCCGGCATGAGGCTCACCGCGTTGCCGGACTCGACCAGACGGATCTGCGTCTGCAGGTCGGCGGTCTCGTAGCGCACGTCGGGCTCGAAGCCCCACCGCCGGCAGACCTGCTCGGCGAAGTGCCGCGATGCCGTGCCCCGCGGCTCCATGACCCACGGCAACACCTCGGCGTCCTCGATCGACGACACCGGCGCGAGCGCGGTGTCGAGCGGCGGCAGCGCGAGCCGGACGGCGTCGGTCGTGAGGTCCTGGCGGTGCAGCCCCGGCAGGTGCGGGGCCGCGTGCGCGGGGTACTGCTCGGCGATGACCATGTCGAAGTCCCGCGCCCAGGTCTCGTGGAGCGCCGTCTCCGGTTCACGCTGCACCATCTCGATGCGGACGTCGGGGTGCGCGGTCGCCATGGCGTGCAGCGCGTTCGGCATCAGCGCGAGGGCGGCGGACTGGAACACCGCGACGCGGATGCGTCCCTGCACTGTCGGCATCGTGCCCTCGACCTGCGACTGCGCCTGTTCGAGCACGTCGAGGACGTGACCGGCGGCCTGCACCAGGACCTCGGCCTGCGGGGTGAGCTGGAGCCGCCGTCCGGCCTTGCGGAGGAGGGGGACGCCGGCCTCGCGTTCGAGCGCGCTGAGCTGCTGCGACACCGCCGACGGGGTGAAGTTCACCGCCTCGGCGACGGCCGCGATCGTGCCCCGGATGGAGAGCTCCCGGAGGAGGACGAGACGGCGGACGTCGAGCACGTGTTCACGGTAGCGGAACTTACGGGTATCCATCACCAACCGTTGCTTCCGCTGATGGGTCGAGCGCTCCACACTGAACCCATGACGACCCTGCACGAGCACCCGGCCACCGATCACGACGCCCTCGCGGACCAGTCCGTGGCGCTCGTGCGACAGTGGCTCGCCGAAGCCGAGACCCACCCGGTCGACGGCTCGGCGAAGCAGCTCGCAGGCGTGCTCGCCGACCCCGCCGGCCTCGACTTCGCCGTGGGGTTCGTCGACGGCGTCGTCCGCCCCGAAGACCTCGGCGTCGCCGCCCGGAAGCTCCGCGCGATCGCCCCCGGTGCCCCCGGCTTCCTCCCCGCGGCGCTCCGCGGACTCGTCCGGCTCGGCGGCGGCATGGCCCCGGTCCTCCCGGGGGTCGTCGTCCCGATCGCCCGACGGGTCCTGCGCACCATGGTCGGCCACCTCATCGTCGACGCGACCGACGCCAAGCTCGGGCCGGCCATCGCGGGGATCAAGGGCAACGGGGTCCGCCTGAACGTGAACCTGCTCGGCGAGGCCGTCCTCGGCGAGGGCGAGGCCGCCCGGCGCCTCGAGGGCACGCACAAGCTCCTGGCCCGCGACGACGTCGACTACGTGTCGATCAAGGTCTCGTCCACCGTGCACCCGCACTCGCCGTGGGCGTTCGACCACGCTGTCGAGGACATCATCGCCAAGCTCCGCCCGCTCTTCCGCCGTGCTGCCGCAGCGTCGCCGCAGAAGTTCATCAACCTCGACATGGAGGAGTACAAGGACCTCGACCTCACGATCGCGGTCTTCACGAAGCTCCTCGACGAGCCCGAGTTCACCTCGCTCGAGGCCGGCATCGTCCTGCAGGCGTACCTGCCCGACGCGCTCGCCGCGATGGAACAGCTGCAGGAGTGGTCCGCCGCACGACGTGCACGTGGCGGCGCCGGCATCAAGGTCCGCCTCGTCAAGGGTGCGAACCTGCCGATGGAGCAGGTCGAGGCATCCGTGCACGGCTGGCCCCTCGCGACCTGGCACACCAAGCAGGACTCCGACACCAACTACAAGCGTGTGCTCGACTGGGCGCTGACCCCCGCGCGCATCGAGAACGTCCGGGTCGGCGTCGCCGGGCACAACCTGTTCGACGTCGCGCACGCCTGGCTGCTCGCCGGTGAGCGCGGGGTGCGGGACGGCATCGAGTTCGAGATGCTCCTCGGCATGGCGCAGGGGCAGGCCGCCGCGGTGAAGAAGACCGTCGGCTCGCTCCTGCTCTACACGCCGGTCGTCCACCCGCAGGAGTTCGACGTCGCCATCGCCTACCTGATCCGCCGCCTCGAGGAAGGGGCGTCGCAGGAGAACTTCATGTCCGCGGTGTTCTCCCTCGTTTCCTCGCCCGCGCTGTTCGCCCGCGAGGAAGAGCGCTTCCGGGCCTCCCTCGAGCCGCTCGCCACGCCCGAGGGCCTCGCCGCTCCGGCCTCCCACCGTGTGGCCGACCGCTACGCCGCCGTCGAGCGCCCGCGCGTCGGCCACTTCGAGAACACCCCGGACAGCGACCCGTCGGTCGCGTCGGTCCGGTCGTGGGGTGACGCCATCACCGCCCGGGTCGCGTCGTCGACCCTCGGCACCGCGGCCGTCCAGGAGGCGCGGCTCGACTCCGCCGTGCAGCTCGAGTCCGTCCTCGGTCGCGTCCGCGCCGCCGGCGCCACCTGGGGAACGTGGTCGGGTGGCGCCCGGGCCGCCGTGCTGCACGCCGTCGGCGACGCGCTCGAAGCGAACCGCGCCGCCCTCGTCGAGGTGATGGCGTCCGAGACCGGCAAGACCATCGACCAGGCCGACCCCGAGGTGTCCGAGGCGATCGACTTCGCGCACTTCTACGGCGAGCTCGCCGCACAGCTCGACGACGTCGACGGCGCGTCCTTCACCCCGGCCGCACTGACGCTCGTCGCGCCGCCGTGGAACTTCCCGGTCGCGATCCCCGCCGGGTCCACCCTCGCCGCACTCGCCGCCGGGTCCGCCGTGGTGCTGAAGCCCGCGCCGCCCGCCGAGCGCTCCGGTGCCGTGCTCGCCTCGATCATCGAGACCGCGCTCGACGCCCACGGTGCCCCGGCCGACGTCCTCGCGTTCGTCCAGGTGTCGGAGAACGACCTCGGGCAGCAGCTCGTCGCCTCGCCGCTCGTCGACCGGGTGATCCTCACGGGCGCGTACGAGACCGCCGAGCTCTTCCGCTCGTTCCGGCCCGACCTGCCGCTGCTCGCCGAGACCTCCGGCAAGAACGCGATCATCGTGACGCCGTCGGCCGACCTCGACCTCGCGGTGAAGGACGTCGTGGCGTCGGCGTTCGGGCACGCGGGCCAGAAGTGCTCGGCAGCGTCGCTCGTCGTGCTCGTCGGGTCCGTCGCCACCTCGCGGCGCTTCCGCTCGCAGCTCATCGACGCCGTGTCGTCGCTCACCGTGGGCTACCCGACCGACCCGACGACCCAGATGGGCCCGGTCATCGAGCCCGCTGCCGGCAAGCTGCTGGACGGCCTCACGACGCTCGGCGCGGGGGAGTCCTGGGCCGTCCGGCCCGCGAAGCTCGACGACTCCGGCAGGCTCTGGAGCCCCGGTGTCCGCGACGGCGTCCGCCGCGGCTCGGCGTTCCACCGCACCGAGTACTTCGGCCCGATCCTCGGCATCATGACGGCGAAGACCCTCGACGAGGCGATCGACATCGTCAACGAGGTCGACTACGGCCTGACCTCCGGCCTGCACTCGCTCGACCAGGCCGAGATCGGGACCTGGCTCGCGCGCATCGAGGCGGGCAACCTCTACGTCAACCGCGGCATCACGGGCGCGATCGTCCGCCGCCAGCCCTTCGGCGGGTGGAAGAAGTCGGCGGTGGGTGCCGGGACCAAGGCCGGTGGCCTGAACTACCTGCTCGGGCTCGGCTCGTGGGCGCCCGCCGAAGCCACGTCCGGCTCGTCCCCGTCGGCACCGGTCGCCGCGTTCGTCGGCGCCTCGGGTGTTGCGTCGCCGTCGCTCGACCGGGCCGTGTCGTCCGACCAGCAGGCCTGGTCGTCCCTGTTCGGCACGGCGACCGACGTGTCGGCGCTGACCGCCGAGCGGAACATCGCCCGGTACCTGCCGTACCCGGCGGTACGGGTGCGCCTGGCCTCCGCTGCGGAGGACGCGGTGACGGACCTCGTCCGCGTCGTCGCCGCGTCGGTTCGAGCCGGCACCACGATCGACGTCTCGACGATCTCGACGCTGCCGCCGGTCGTCGCCGCCGCGGTCAAGGCGCTGCCGAACGTTCGATCGCTGACGCAGTCGCACTCCGATGCGGCGTTCGCCTCGGCGGTGGCGAGTGGTCCGTCCGGGCGCGTGCGGCTCATCGGTGGCGACACGTCCGCGCTGTACACGGCGATCGGCGGACGGCCGGACGTCGCGGTCTACGGGGAGCCGGTGACCGAGGCCGGGCGCCTCGAGATCCTGCCGTTCGTGCGCGAGCAGGCGGTGTCGATCACGGCGCACCGGTTCGGTACGCCGAACCACCTGACGGACGACCTGATCTAGCCCGGCGCCCGCCGACGCCTCCAGTCGACTCCACTCAGTGGGTTGGGTGCGTGGCGCGAGGGGCGAGTTCGATCGGACAGACGGGGCAACGAGTCTCCGTCGCAGACCGTGTCGGCGCTGCGCTGGTCCTCCCATCGCAGGGTGGATGGCTCGCGCTCGCGCTGGCCTACGGCGGCATCTGGTGGGCGACCTGGGCAATCCTTCTCGGCGCACTGGTCGCCGTCGCGATCTGGACCTTCGCGACGGCCAGGCGTTCGGGTCGATCGCCTCGATCGCCTCTGCTGCTGGCCGTCGTGGCGCTGATGCTCGGCTGGATCGTCGCCGCGATCGTGCTCGGGGGCGCGACCTGACCGCTTCGGATCGCCGAACGACCTGACGGACGACCTGATCGAGCGCGAGGCACGGTGTCCGGCGTGCCCCGCAGGCGCAGCGCGCCGTCTGCCCGGCGGCACGTCGACTGCGGCGCACAACCAAAGCGCTCCCGAACCACGCGAACTCGTGGTTCGGGAGCGCTTTGGTTGTGCGGGGACGATCCGCGCCTGGCGGCGTCAGGCGGTCACGGTCCCCGGTGCAGGAGTAGCTCGATCAGGGTCAGGCCGGGACCGACGATGAAGAGGCAGCCGATCACCCTGATGAAGCCCGGCGTGAGGATCGAGGCCGCCCAGTGGTCGCCCTGCATCTGTTCCAGCTTCCGGCCCCAGCGGGCGAACTGCTTCGGGAACACGAGCAGCACGACGCCGTACGCCATGAGGAAGATCGAGATCCAGAACCATGAGCCCACGGGTCGACCCTACGGCTGTCCGGTCGCCGCATGGTCGGGGCGTCCGGTCAGGTGGGGCGCGTTGCGTCGGTGTGGTGCCGGACCCTTCCGGCCACGTCCTGAGGAGTACCTGCCGTGACCGAACCGTTCGCACGACCCACCGCACTCGCACACGTCCGCGTCACCGTGACCGACATCCACCGGAGCAAGGCCTTCTACCAGCAGCTGCTCGGGACGGAGCCCGCGATCGACTTCAGTGACCAGGTCGACGAGCCCGGCGTCCGCGAGGACCGGGAGCGCTTCTACGGCGGCAGCGTCTTCCGGCTCGGCGACCAGGTGTTCGGACTCCGGCCGGTGGCGCCGGCAGGCCAGCGCTTCAACTCGGAGACCGTCGGCCTCGACCACGTGAGCTTCGTGGTCGGCTCCGTGGACGAACTGCACGAGGCGGCCGCTCGACTCGATGCCGCCGGTGTCGAGCACGGCGAGGTGACCGACCTCGGCGACGCAGGCATGGTCATCCTGTCGGTGCAGGACCCCGACGACATCAACCTCGAACTCGCGGCGCTCAAGGGCTGAGACGAGCTATCCTCGACGCATGCGCATCGTGCGGGTCATCGGCCGGGGGATCGGCTTCGTGCTGCGGACGATCGCGAAGGTCGTCGGGACGTGGAACGGCCACGACCCTGCGGGTGATGACCTCGCGGTTCGGCTCAACAACCCTCGCCGCGAGGACTACCGCCCCTGACGGCGCCCGCTGCCGGGCCGGCGCACGCGGTCAGTCGGCGGCGACCGACGCCGGGGCGCTCATCGTGGCGGCGACGAGTTCGCGGAGGGACTCCGGCAGGGGGACCGGTCGACGGTCGCCCTCGCGGTCGATGACGACGTGCACGAACTCGCCGGTCGCGAGCAGTGTCCCGTCCGACTGCCGGAAGAGGCCGAACTCCCACGACAGGCTCGTCCGGCCAAGGTGCTTCGAGCGCATGCCGATCTCGATGACGTCGGGCCACACCGCGGACTCGACGAACCGGCAGCTGGACGACACGACGACGGCGATCCACTCCGACGTGAACGGGTCGAGACCGGCCGCCTCGCGGAACCAGTACGTGGCCGCGTTGTCCATCGCGCTGTAGTAGATCGTGTTGTTCACGTGGCCGAACATGTCGTTGTCGTTCCACCGCGTCGGGTACGTCCGGACGAAGGGGTAGTCGTCGATGGTCATCGGGCTCCTGTCGCGAGAAGGGACGTCATGGTGGGACGGAGGACGTACTCGAACGTGGCGCGTGCACGCTCCGGGTCGGGGGTCTCCCCGGAGATGAGGTCGGCGTAGGTGAACGACTCCGAGATGCGCACGAGCAGTCGGGCCAGTTCCTCGGAGGAGAGCGGGCTCGGGTCGAAGGTCCCAGCCGCGTGCTGCTCCTCGACGAGGCTGCTGACCCGGCGGACGAACCGGCTCTGCACGTCGCTCTCGGTCGTGGTGAGCAGGCGGAGCGCCCGCGCGGGTTCGCGGGTCAGGAACGACCGGAAGTAGGTCGCCTCGATGAGGTCCGCCGTGAAGCGGTCGAGCACGTCGACGATGCGCGCCGCGCCGGACGGGGCGGCCGCGGCGGCAGCCGCGTCGAAGGTCGGGACGGCGAGCGACCACAGGATCTCGGACAGCAACCGGTCACGGTTGCCGACCCACCGGAACAGCGACGTGCGGTCCACGCCGAGCGAAGTGGCCAACGCGCCCATGTCGATGCGTGAGCCGGCGATGAAGGTGTGTCGGGCCTCCCGGAACGCGCGCAGCGCAGAATCCGATGTGTACAGGTGATCCTCCCTTGCAACGTTTCCGAGAATGATGCATCGTGGACCTCATGTCAACGCTGACGCCCACCACCGCGCTGCTCGAGTCCGACTTCTACCGCTTCCAAGAGGGACTGACCGAGCAGGAGCGCGAGTCACTCGGGCGACTCCGCAGCTACCTCGAGTCCGAGGTGCGCCCGATCGCGGACGAGTACTGGGCGCGCGCCGAGTTCCCGATGCAGGTCATCCGGCCGCTGTCGGAGCTCGGCATGTACGGCCCCGGCATCCCGCTTGTCCGGCAGTTCGAGAACTCCGCGGTGTACCGCGGGTGGGCGGCGCTCGAGCTCGGGCGCGTCGACGCCAGTGTCGCGACGTTCATCGGGGTGCAGTCCGGCCTCGCGATGAACTCGATCGCGGTCGCCGGCAGCGACGAGCAGCAGCAGGAGTGGCTGCCGCGCATGGCCGCCGGCGAGATCGTCGGGGCGTTCGGGCTGACCGAGCCGCTGTCCGGCAGCGACTCTGCCCGCGGCCTCCGCACGACGGCGCGGCGTGAGGGCGACACGTGGGTGCTCGACGGCGAGAAGCGGTGGATCGGCAACGCGACCTTCGCGGACGTCGTCGTGGTCTGGGCCAAGGACGTCGCCGACGACCAGGTGAAGGGGTTCCTCGTCACGACGGACACCCCCGGCTTCACCGCGACGAAGATCGAGGACAAGATCGCGCTCCGGGGCGTGCAGAACGCCGACATCGTCATGACCGGGGTGCGGGTGCCCGAGTCGCGTCGGCTGCAGCGCGCCGAGTCGTTCCGCACGACCGCCGAGGTGCTCCGCCTCACCAGGACCGAGGTGGCGTGGCAGGCGATCGGCATCGCGGTCGGTGCCTACGACGCCGCACTCGAGTACGCCCGCACCCGGATCCAGTTCGGCAAGCCGATCGCTGCGCACCAGATGGTGCAGGACCTGCTCGTGAAGTCGCTCGCGAACATCACCGCCTCGATCGCGCTCTGCACGCAGGCGTCGGCCATGCAGGACGCGGGCACCGGGGGCGACGAGCACTCGGCGATGGCCAAGGCGTTCGCGACGTCGAAGATGCGCGAGACCGTGGGCTGGTGCCGCGAGGTGCAGGGCGGCAACGGGATCGTGCTCGACAAGGGCGTCGCCCGGTTCTTCGCGGACGCCGAGGCGATCTACTCCTACGAGGGCACGCGCGAGGTGAACACGCTCATCGTCGGGCGGGCGATCACGGGGCAGGCCGCGTTCGTCTGACGCCGGTGCCGATGCCGGCGTCGGTCCTGTGCTGGCGGCGGTTCGGGTGCGGTTGTCGAACGACACGACCCATGTCGTACGACGACGAGCGTGTCGTTCGTTGCGCGTGCAACTGTTGCGGGCGCGCGGGTGCGACGGTGCCGACGTCGTACGACATCGACGATGTCGTTCCGGGTCGGCGCCCTCCACTGACACCGCCCCGCGCCCGCCCCGGCCCCGCTACCCGAGCAACTCCGGGCGCCGCCACTCGCCGCCGAGCACGTGCTGCTCGAGGAACGCGAAGACCGTCTCGTACCAGACCACGGCGTGCTGCGGCTTGAGCACCCAGTGGTTCTCGTCCGGGAAGTACAGGAACCGGTGCGGCATCGTGCCGTCCTCCGCCGCGTGGTGCTCGGCGAGCTCGGACCAGAGCCGCAGCCCCTCGCCGATCGGCACCCGGTAGTCCTTGTCGCCGTGGATGACGAGCATCGGTGACGTGATGTCTGCGACGAAGCGGTGCGGGTCGTTCTCGTGCAGACCGGTCTCGTCGAAGATCGACTGCCAGTACTGGGACATGTCCGTGGTGCCGTTGAACTGGTCGAGCGACCACAGGCTCGCGTGCGTGACGATCGCCCGGAAGCGGTCGGTGTGGCCGGCGACCCAGTTCGCCATGTAGCCGCCGAACGACCCGCCCATCGCGGCGGTGCGGGTCTCGTCGACGTCGTCACGGGCGACGACCGCGTCGGTGATCGCCATGAGGTCGGTGTAGGGCGCCTGCCCCCACGCGTTCCACCCGCGGTTGATGAAGTCGAGCCCGTACCCGGTCGACAGCGCCGGGTCCGGCAGCAGCACGGCGTACCCCTGCGCCGCCGCGAGCTGCGGGTTCCACCGCCAGGACCACTGGTTCCACGAGTTGAGCGGACCGCCGTGGATCCAGAGCAGGAGCGGGTGCCCGGCGGCATCGGGTTCGTCGTTCGGCAGCAGCAGCCAGCCGCGGACCCGGGCGCCGTCGGCAGCGGTCGTCTCGACCTCTTCGAGGTGGCCGGGGACCTCGGGCAGCGGCGCCGGGGTCGCGAGGGGCGTCACCGTGCCGTCCGCGTCGATCCGCACGGGGTGCAGGGGCGCGGCCCAGGAGGCACGGAGCGCCACGACCGTGCCGCTCGCCGCCGCCACGCGCAGGCTCGAGTACGCCCAGTCGTCGTGGGTCAGCTGTTCGACGGCGCCGCCGTCGAGGGGGAGCCGGAACACCGGCGCGCGGCCGTCGTGGTCCGCCGTCGCCAGGAGCGCACCGTCGTCGTGCGCGAACACGAGTTCGCTCGGCCACCGGTCCCACTCGGTCGCGATGCGCCGTGCGTCCGAGAGCGCGGATCCGTCGAGCCGGGCGACCCAGATCGCCTGCTCGGTCGCACCCCGGGGCGTGAACCGCTCGGTCCGGACCCACGCGAGGGTCCGACCGTCGTGGCTGATCGTCGGCATCTCGTGGTCGACGTCGACGTCGTCGAGCAGGACGGTCCGGTTGCCCGACGCGACGTCGAACGCGACGATCGTCGAGCGCGAGCCGCGCGCTTCCTGCACACCGACCGTGGCGACGACGGTCGAACCGTCCGGGGTGACGGCTCCGGCGACGTGCTCGAGCGAGCGGCCCGGGGCGGGCGTGACGTCGGAGAGCGCCGGGAGGTGCGCCGGGTAGGCATCGGCAGCGGTATCGGTGTCGGCTTCCGTGCCGTCCTCGGTCGTGTTCGTCGACACGTCGCGGGTGGTCGACGCCTCGGTCAGGGTGGCGAGGTCGAGCGTGAGGACGTGCGTCTCGTCGGGGCCGAGGTCGTGGTCCCAGAAGCGCACCGGGTACGTCTCGTGCAGGATCGCCCGCACCTTCCGGTCCTTCCGCCGCCCACGGAGCGCGGCATCGGCGGCGACGACACCCGTGCGGTCCGTGCCGGCACCCGGCAGGAGCCCCGCGGTCACGGCGACGGTGTCCGCCTGCGACGCGGTGCCGAGGACCCCACCGATCCCGCCCGCGAGCTTCGTGACCGGTCGCGCCTCGCCACCACCGGCCGGCAGGACCCAGAGCTGCGGGGCGTCGCTGTCCTCGTCACCGTCGCCGTCGGGGCGTCCGGACACGAACAGCAGGTCGCCGGTGCGGGTGAACGACACCCCGCCCTCACCCTTGGCTGAGCGCGTCAGCCGGACCGGAGCGGCCGACCCGTCGGTCACCGCCGCGGAGACCGCCCAGACCGACCGCCGGTACCCCGTGCCGTCGGCATCGAAGACGCTGACGGTCAGGGCGACCCGCGAGCCGTCCGGACTCAGGGCGATCCCGTCCACGCGGGGGAGGGCGGTGTACTGGTCGAGGTCCGAGAACGGCGTCGTCATGCACCCACGCTAGCGGCGCTCCCCGCCGCGGCGGCGGTCACCGGCCGGTCTGTGGAGAACTCACGCCCAGAACGCGGCGATGCCCTCGGCGACGGCGGTGCCCTGCGTGCGCCCGGCGTCGGCCGCGGGTGCCTGCGTGGACAGCGAGAGGGAGTTCGTGCCGAAGGCCTGCTGCGAGGTGCTGTCCGCGATGACGACCTCGACCGAGCTGCCGGCCGCCCGGAGCCCCTCGACCGCGACGTCGAGCCACGGCCCGAGCGGCGACGGCCCCTCGGGACCGCAGGCGACGACGAGGACGCGTTCGTACCCGGCGGCGACGTCCGCGTTCGTGGCCGATCGCATCCCGCCGTCGACGTAGGGGCGCCCCTCGATCGTGACCGGCGACCAGACGAGCGGCACCGAGCAGCTGGCGGCCACGGCGCGCGCGACCGGCACGCCGTCCGCCGCGGTGAGCACGCGGAAGGTGCCGTCGGTCGCGTCGATCGCGGTGACGGCGAGGGGCTTCGGCGGCCACTCGGTCGACGGCAGGGTCTCGGCGAAGGTCGCGGCGCGCTGGTCGTCGGTCTGACCGGTCGTCGTGCGCTGGGCGAGCCGGCCGAGCCGGGCACGGGCGTCCTGGTCGGAGGTGGCGCCGTCGAGCACGGCGCCGATCCGCTGCTGGAAGTCGTCAGCGTCGATCGGGACGGGCTCCTCGTAGGTCGTCGGGACGGCGGCGTGCTGCTGGTCGTACGCCTGCTGGACGGCGCCGGCGCGGACGAAGGTCCCGACGACGCTGCCCGCGCTCGACCCGACGACGAGGTCCGCCGCGTCGAGGTCCACACCGGCGTCCTGCAGGGCCGAGAGCACCCCGAGTTCCCACGCGATGCCGGCGACGCCACCACCGCCGAGGACGAGTGCTCTGGTTCCGGGCGCTGGTGTGGTGACGTCGGTCATGCGTCCTGCTTACCAGGTGCGGACGACGCGGAGGACCGCGCGACGCGACCTGTGGAGACCGACCGGGCGCGGCACCGGTCGTGCGCACGGGTGGACGGGAGGCGCGGTGCGGGCCCGCACCGCGCCTCCCGTCCCCTGGTGGGCGCGCTGGGTCAGACGCCCGCGGTCGAGCGGATCCAGCTGGCGGACTGGGTGAGGACGGCGTAGTTCGAGCCGGCGTGGGTGTTCGCGCCGGGGTCGGCCACGTCGCCGGTGGAGCAGACGCCGACGACCTTGCCGTTCACGACGAGCGCGCCGCCGGAGTCGCCGTGGTTCGAGGCGCCGGTGACGCCCGTGACGTGCTGCGCCCGGCCGCCGTACGCGTCCGTCGAGCTCCCCGTGAGGTTCACCGCCGCCTGGTAGAGCCCCGTCGTCGGGACGCTGTTCGCGCGGTTGCCGTAGCCGAGGATCGTGCCGGTGCCGGAGCTCTTGGTGGTGTACGCGAGGTCGAGCTGCGCGTAGGACGACAGCGTCTTCGGCGTGCTCAGGTGGACGAGCGCGATGTCGCCGGACGGCGCGGAGTAGAGCCGGTCCGCCGCGGTCGCGGTGCCCCGGTTCGTCGTGCTGTTCGAGCGGTAGACGTTCATCGCGGTGGTGCCGTCGACGCAGTGCTCTGCGGTGAGCACCCACGAGGCGTTGAGCTGCTCGCCGGTGCACCCGTAGGTGCCGGTGCCGCCCTGCTGGAAGACGAGCTGCACCTCCCACGGGGTGCTCGGTGCCTGCTCGCCGCCGATGACCTGCGGCGAGACGGTGGCGGCGTTCGCCGCGGTCGCGCCGAGGCCGCCGCCGAGGAGGGTGATGGCCGCCGTGGCGGCGAGGGCGAGGGCCCTCAGGTTCTGTCGCTGCTTCATGGCCCGATCGTGCTCGCCCCCTGTTCGGGGGTCAAGTCCGCGTTGCAGGGGACAACAACGTCACCCTGTGGACAACTCCGTCGGCGTCGGTGGGGTGTCCTAGCGTCGTCGTCATGACAGGGGATGGGAACACGACGGGCCGCGGGCGGCGCCGGGCCGGAGCGGTGGTCTGGCCGATCGTCGTCGCGACGGCGCCCACCGCCGCCTTCCAGCTGCCGAACCTCGTCGCGGCACCGGGGGTGCGGGTCTCGCTCGTCGTGTTCGGGCTGGTTGTGCTGGCGGCCGCGGTCGTCGTGCAGGTCGTCCGTGCCCGTCGGGCCGAGGCCTCGGTGACGGCCGCGGCGGCCGTGGCGCGGTCGACCGAGCTCGAGCAGGGCACCGCCGTCCGGTACGCGTTCGGCCAGCTCGCTTCCCGACTCGCCCGCTTCGCCGAGGTCCGGCGGCGGGACCGCTGGCAGGAGCTGCCGGCCTTCGCCGACCGGGTCGCGGTGGCGCTGGCCTTCTACCTGCTCCCCGGCGTGCCCGACGTCCGGGCGAACGTCTACCAGCTCTCCGAGGACCTGCACGCGCTCGAGCCGATCGGGCACGGGGGAGCGGAGGACACGGCCGGCGTGTTCCGTGCCGGCACCCCGTACGGCGACCGCAACCTCGACTGGGTGTTGGTCGGCGGCGGACCGCGGGTCGTCGGTGACCGTGCCGCCGACGTCGACGCCGACGACGACCTGCCGGGGTTCGAGCCGCGCTACCGCTCGTACGTCTCGGTCGTGATCCGGTCCGAGGAGTACTCGTTCGGCATGCTCACCGTGGACTCGCCGGCCCCGGACGCGTTCACCGACCTCGACGCCAAGTACGTCGCGCTGATGGCCTCGTTCATGGCCATCGCGTTCTCGCTCGCGACCCCGTTCCCGGACCGCGACCGCAACCCCAGGAAAGGCCCGTGATGCGCACGCGATTTGTCGGACGCTCGACGTACGATCCCCACATGACCATCGTGACCCCCGAACCGAAGCCCTTCGGTCGGTCCCGGGTGTACACCCCGAACTGGACCGACGACACGACCGACGCCGACTACGAAGACCTCGAGGTCATCGCCGCGAACATCGAGCGCGAGCGGGTCGCCGCCCGCCGCCGGTTCGAGGCGCGCCTCGCCGCCGCGCTCGCCCGCTGATCCGGCCTCGCGGCGCCGACCACCGAAGCGCTGACGTCGATGAGCACCTTGCCGACGGTGTCCTGCTCGACAGCGTCGTGCGCCGCCGCCGTGTCCTCGAGCGCGAACCGCACGAGCGGCAGACCCTGGTCCTCGCCGACCGGCAGCACCCCGTCGCGGAGCGCCGCGGTGACGTCCTCGGCCGCCGCCGTCAGCGCCTCGTCGCCGATCGTGTACAGCAGCAGGAACTGGTACCGGGCGTTGATGCTCATGTTCGGCCGGATCGGCAGCGTCGCCTCGTCGCCGCCGTTGTTCGCGTAGATCGAGACCACGCCGTGGTTCGCCAGCACCTCGGCGACCAGCGCGGCGTTCTGCGGGATCGACACCTCGACGACGATGTCGACGCCGTCCGGGGCGATCGCACGGATCTGCGCCGAGGCGTCCTCGTCGCGGTAGTTCACCGTGTGGTGCGCGCCGGCCGCGGTGGCGAGGGCGGCCTTGGCGTCCGAGCTGATCGTCGTGACCACCGTCGCACCGGCCCACCGCGCGAGCTGGATCGCCGCGTGCCCGACGGCCCCGGCGCCGCCCGCGACGAGGACGGTCTTCCCGTTGAGCGCCCCCGGTGCGAGGCGGTCCGGGCCGTGCTCGTGCGTGGTGAGTGCGCGGTGCGCGGTCATCGCCGGGACGCCGAGCGAGGCGCCGATGTCGAACCCGATGCCCTCCGGCAGGCGGACGGCACGGGCCGCGGGCACCACGGTGTACTCCTGTGCCGTGCCGGTCGGACGGCTCGCCGCGGCCATGTACAGCCAGACGTGGTCGCCGACCGTCAGTCCGTCGACACCGTCACCGACCGCATCGACGACCCCGGCGCCGTCCTGGTTCGGCGTGATCTCGGGGAACGGCAGGTCGTCGCCGTACGTGCCGCCCTGTCGTGCCTTCCAGTCGGTCGGGTTGACCCCGGAGACGACCACGCGGACCCGGACC
This sequence comes from Curtobacterium sp. LFS084, assembly GCF_047977705.1. Taxonomy (NCBI): domain Bacteria; kingdom Bacillati; phylum Actinomycetota; class Actinomycetes; order Micrococcales; family Microbacteriaceae; genus Curtobacterium; species Curtobacterium sp. LFS084. Next base: position 4,130 of record NZ_JBFPFM010000033.1, on the reverse strand, counting down.
TCGCCGGGGCCGGGCGTCGGCACCGGCCGCTCCTCGAGGGTCAGGACGGACGAGTCACCGGGCTTCGTGTAGACGACAGATCGCATGCCCCCAGGCAACCACCGACGTGCCGCCGAGATTCCGCGGACGGTCAGCGAACGCGCGCGTCGTACTCCTCGCGCGAGACCGCGACGGCCTCCATGTGCGACGTCGCCCAGTCCTCGAGCGGCTTCAGGACCTCGCGCAGGGAACGCCCACGATCGGTCAGCTCGTACTCGACGTGCGGGGGGATCTCGGGGAAGACGGTCCGCGTGACGAGTCCGTCGCGTTCGAGTGCCCGCAGGGTCTGCGTGAGCATCTTCTGCGAGACGCCCTGCACGCGTGCCGCGATCGCCGAGTACCGTGCGGGGCCGTCGGCCAGGGTGCCGATCGTCAGGACGCTCCACCGGTCGCCGATGAGGTCGAGCAGCTGTCGCGAGGGGCATTCGGCGGCGTAGGGGCTGTACTCGAGCGCTGACATGGGGTCCTCCGTTACGCACTGTGAGGTGCCTACTTACTCAAAGAGAGTAACGCTTGTACGGTGAGTGTCAACGATCCACGAAAGGACTGCTCCATGACCAGCATCGTCGTCTTCGGTGGCACCGGCTACGCCGGCTCCGCCATCACCCGCGAGGCCCTCTCCCGCGGCATCGCCGTCACGGCCGTCGCCCGCGACACCTCCAAGCTCGAGCCGGCCGAGGGCCTGACCCTCGCGCAGGGCGACGCCTTCGACAGCGACTTCGTCGCCGAGGTCACGAAGGGCGCCGACGTCGTCGTCGTGTCGCTGCACGCGGTCCAGGCCGACGGCAGCGAGCTCAAGGACCGATTCCAGCCGTTCGTCGACGCCGCCGCTGCCGCCGGAGCGCGCCTCGGCATCGTCGGTGGCGCCGGTTCGCTGCTCGTCGCCGAGGGCGGTCCGGCCCTGTTCGACACCGCTGACTTCCCGGACGCGTTCAAGGGTGAGGCGAAGAGCCACGCGGCGATCCTCGAGGCACTTCGCGCATCCGACACCGAGGTCGACTGGTTCTACGTCAGCCCGGCAGCGGCCTTCGGCGGCTACAACCCCGGCGAGCGTCGCGGCACCTACCGCACCACCGACGAGGTCCTGCTCACCGACGCCGACGGCAACTCGGACATCTCCGGCGAGGACTACGCGATCGCCTTCGTCGACGAGATCGTGACGCCGGCACACCACCAGGCGCGCTTCGGGGTCGCCTACTAGGCGGTTCGCTTCCCCTCCGCACAACGGAAGTCACCCGGAACCGCGCCATCGCGCGGTTCCGGGTGACGTTGCTTGTGCGGCGGCGGCGGGGCGGCGGGGCCACGGCGCGGCGGAGCACGCAGCGGCGCGGCCCCGACCGCGACGTGCGTGCGGGCGGCAGCGGGCTCGGTGCGGAACCACGGAACCGACATGGAACCAGGCGGCCCGCCTGGTTCCACGTCGGTTTCGTGGTTCGACGCCACACCGCGGCGACGGGGCAACGCGGCACGCGCGCGCGACGCGACCACGTGCGGACGGGCGGCGCGGTGCGGGCCCGCCCCGCGCCTCCCGTCCGACGGATCAGCGGTGGCCGACGATCGACGGCACCGGCATGTGGTGCCGCATCCGCACGGCGAGGTGCAGCCCGCCCCGGCGGGCGAGGACGAGCCCGACGACGGCCGCGGCCGCGGCCGGGACGCCTCCGGCGACGACCATCCCGACGTGGGCGCCGAAGTGGTCCACCACCTGCCCCATGAGCGGGCCACCGATCGCCTGTCCGCCGAGCAGCACGAGGACGTAGAGCGACATCACGCGACCGCGGATCGCGACGTTCGAGGACAACTGCACGAGCGAGTTCGACGCCGTCTGGAAGAGCAGTTGCGACATGCCGACGGCGACGAGGGCGACGGTGAACGGTGCGATCGCGGGGATCGAGCCGGAGACCACGAGCAGGATCCCGGTCCAGAACACCCCGCCGACGATCGTGCGGAGCCGGACCGTGGCGCGGCGGGTCGAGAGCAGCGCGCCGGCCAGGGCACCGATCGCGACCGCGGAGTTGAAGACGCCGTAGCCACCGGCGCCGACGTCGTAGACCTCGGACGCGAAGGCGGACAGCAGGACCGGCATGGTGAGCGCGAAGACCGAGAAGAACGCCACGAGGATGACCGGCACGATGATGGTCGGTTTCCGGACGGCGTAGCGGAGACCCTCGACGAGCTGCCCCTTCCCGCGGGGAGCCGGGGGCGTGCGGTGGAGCTCCGAGACCTTCAGGAACCCGAGCGTCACCACCACGGCCACGCAGGCGATCGCGTTGACCCCGAACGACCACCCCGCGCCGACGGCCACGAGCAGCGCGCCGGAGAGCGCCGGGCCGATCATGCCGCCGAGCTGGAACACCGACGAGTTGACGCTGATCGCGTTCCGAAGGTGCTCGTGGCCGACGATCTCGGTGACGAACACCTGCCGGGCCGGGTTGTCGATGACGGTCACCATGCCGACGAGGAACGCGATCGCCCAGATGTGCCACGCCTGCACGACGCCGGTCAGCGTGAGGACGGCGAGCAGTGCGGACAGGACCGCGAACGAGCCCTGCGTGATCATCATCAGCGCGCGCTTCGAGAACCGGTCGACGAGGACCCCGCCGAGCAGCCCGAACAGCAGCATCGGCGCGAACTGGCACGCGACCGTGATGCCGACCTGCGCGACCGAGCCGGTGAGTTGCAGCACGAGCCAGTCCTGCGCGATGCGCTGCATCCACCCGGCGGTCATCGCGACCAGGTTGGTGGCGGTGAACAGTCGGAAGTTCGGCACCGACAGGGCGATGAGGGTGTGGCGCCACGGCGGTCGGGTCGCCTGGATCGGCAGCGGTTCGGTGGGCGGGGGGAGGGTCGTCGGTGACGCGCTCACGGTGGGGGATCTCCGGACGTCGGCTGCGGAACTGGTACCCCAACGAAACTACGTGGTGCGGCGTCATTCGATACCCCTATGGTGGCTATCACTCCATTGCGATGTCGAATGAGGTTGCCGTGCTCGATCCGGTTCTGCTGCAGACGTTCCTCGCGGTCGCCGAGACCGGGAGCTTCACCCAGGCCGGTGCGCGGCTGGGCATCAGCCAGCCCACGGTGTCCCAGCACGTGCGGCGACTCGAGACGGCGGTCTCCCGCACCCTCGTGGCGCGGGACACCCGGGGCGTGGCGCTCACCGACAACGGGGACGCGATGGCCGGGTTCGCGCGGACGATCCTCGCGGCGCACGCCACCGCGGACGCCTACTTCTCCGGGGCGGCGACCCGCGGGCGACTCCGGTTCGGTGCGGCGGACGACCTCGCGATCACCCAGCTACCGCGGATCCTGCGGGACTTCCGGCGGCTGCACCCGCAGGTGAACCTCGAGCTGACAGTGAACCAGTCGTCCCCGCTCCTGCGGCGGGTGCACGCGGGCCAGCTCGACCTGGTGTTCATCAAGCAGACCGCGGGGGAGTCCGCCGAGGGGACCCGCGTCGCCACCGACCAGATGGTCTGGATGGCGCAGGACGGCATCGCGCTCGAGCCCGGGGAACCGGTGCCGCTCATCGCGTACCAGGCGCCGAGCATCAGTCGGCAGATGGCGATCGACGCGCTCGAGGCCGCGGGTCGCACGTGGCGGATCACCTGCAACACGCGTGATGTCAACGGTGTGCTCGCCGCCGTCCGGGCCGGGATCGGTGTGGCGGTGTTCCCGCACTCGCTCATCCCGGCGGACCTCGTGAAGGTGTCGCAGCGGTTGTCGCTGCCGGACCTGCCGGCGGTCGACTACGTCCTCATCGCGAATCCGACGGTGCAGCGGGAGCCGATCGACGCGCTGACGAACGCGATCCTGTCCCGCGGGGTCGTCCGGGCGGTGTGACGGGCGTGGCGTCGTGCGCCCGGGTCGTGCGCCCGGGTCGTCCGCCCGCGTCGTGCGCCCGCATCGTCCACGGGGTCGTCCGCCCGCGACGTCCGCTCGCATCGTCCGCGGGGTCGTTCGCCCGCATCGTCCACGGGGGCGTTTCGTGAGCAGGAATGGTCGGGTCGGTGACGCGAACCCGACCGTTTCTGCTCACGAAGTACGCGCGGCGGGGCGCGGGGTGGGGTGCGGGGCGCGGGGCGGGGCGC